>QHNT01000423.1 GCA_003218515.1 Verrucomicrobiota bacterium
GAGACGTCTTCCTGGTGCGTGCCGATGGTCCATTTGTGGCCGAAGGGGTCGGCGACGGTGCCGGAGCGGTCGCCGTAGAATTGGTCCTGCAAAGGCTTGAGCACTTTCGCGCCGAGCGACACGGCCCGATTGAACACCGCGTCGCAGTCCTCGAAATAGAGCGCCAACCCGACCGGCGTGCCGCCGATGGTTTGCGGGCTGCGCGCGTCCATCTCCGGATGTTCATCAGCGAGCATAATGTGCGAATCGCCGATCTTGATTTCCGCGTGGCCGACTTTCCCACCGGGCGCGCCGATGCGCATCACTTCGGTGGCGCCGAACGCCTGTTTGTAGAATTCAATCGCGCGCCCAGCGCCATTGACGATCAAGTAAGGCGTCGCGGTGTGATACCCTTCGGGGATGTATTTCGTTTTCTTTGCCATAGTGCTCACTGTTTAAGGAAAAACGTGGAGGGAGTCACGCCGAAAACCAAGCGGTGCGATAAGCACAATGCGCCCTGCTGCGGTTGCCAGTATTCGCGCAGCAACGCGCCGGGAGCAATCAGGCCTTCCGCTTGCTCTCCTCCGGCTTCGGTTCGCGGAAGACGAGCACCCCCATCAACACCCCCCTGCGCGACACCGATCGTCAGTCGTTCGCCCGGCTGGTCCACATGCCGAGAGTGGATTTCTTGATGTAATTCGCATGGCCGTCACAGAAACTGGCATTGAAACCGCGATTGTGACGCTTGCCGACGTGGCCCACGGTCGGGTTTTTCGTGTCCGGTTGATCGAACAGGTAGGCTGGGCCGAAGCCGGCGTTGTACCACGCGTCCGTTTGCTCAATGCACCAGATTTCGAAGACGGAGAAGCGGGCGTCGCAAATTGCGATGGTCCCTGTCGTGTCCTGGATGTCAGCCAAGTGGCGGCTGGGATTGTTCCAGTTGTTGATGAACGGGCCGTTGGCGCCTAACCAGTCTTTTTTCCCTTTCATGTAAAAGACGCCGCCCTGCGGGTTGCAGACGTAGTCATTCGTTAGCACCTTCGGCGTGCCCGGCGGGCGCATGTCCGACCACGTGTTGTGCGGCGAGGCGCTGGGACAACTATAGATCTTCTCGGTCTGCATGTAGGGCCGGCAAAAATCCTGCCACCAGTACAGCGGCGTTCCTTGTGGCCAGACGTAAGCATAACCGTAAGGCAGGTAGTCTTGATAATCGTGCGCGTACAGCATCGTTCCCAACCCGATCTGCCTCATGTTGGAGAGGCAGGCGATCTGTTTCCCCTGCTGCTTCGCCCGCGCCAACGCGGGCAAGAGCAGCGCGGCGAGTATGGCAATAATAGCAATGACAACCAGCAGCTCGATGAGTGTGAAGCCGCTTATGGACAGGAACTTACTTTTTGACCCTGCGCGGTTCCGGAAGCATCGCTGCTCATCAGTGCTCATGTGGGGAACCTCCGCCGATCCGTTTTCAGCGTCAACACAAAATTCCAGTCCATTCTATGTGGAAGGGGGAGGTTCTCGTCCAACCGCTCGCGTATTGTTTCGCGCGCCTGAATCAACTACTTTCGCGACATGAAAACACCCCTCGCACGGTTCCCGAGTTTGCTCTTCGCGCTCGGTTTCCTCGGCGTTCTCACGGCTGCCGACTCGCCGTTCACGGACGGTAAGTGGGTTGACCTCACACACGAGTTTTCCTCCGACACCCTCAATAAAGCGGTCAACCTCACCTTGCTTCGATCTCTTTCAGCACGCGATCAAGCAGAACCTCGGCCTCTTTCACCTTTCCGACGCGCATGAGTTCAGGAAATTGCTGCATCTTCTCTGCGATCAACGACGGATCACCTCCGCTGCTGGCAAGCCTCTGAACGCCTGCTTCCACGCGCGCCAATTTCTCTTTGAGTCTCGACTCCAGGGCGGAAGGGGTGTCGGTTTTTCGCAACTCCTTGAGACGAGCCAGCTGCTCGGACGTAAGTACATTGCGCAACGAAAGGATGAGACCGAACTGCTCTCGTTTGATCTCTTTTTCGCGGTCGCTCATTCGGTCCAACTGCTTCAGAAGGGCAGCTTCGTCCGGCTTCTCTCGATCCAGCAGCGCCACCATCGTATCCCGCTCTTTCACGAGCGCCTGCTCAAGTTCTTGAAAGCGTGCCTTCGCTTTCTCCACTCGGGACAGAATCTCCAGTCGCTTCTCGTCGCTTAACCCGATGGCTTCGCCATGGTGGAGAATGAAATCCGGTGGAAAGAGCCGCTCCGCCAATGGATCGGAAGGCGCAGTGCCGGCGGCGCTCGCCGGATTTGATACGAGCACGAGGCTCCCAAACGTGAGGACAACAAGTCGATTGAGTTTCATGAGTTTTCCATTCAGATTCAGTTGATCCGGTTTGGCCGGAAAGTCGAGTCTTTGTTCCACTGAAGCGCGCGCGTCCTGACATTACCTTAAGATAGGCCGGGCAAGGTTTAGTAGCAGGTGTGGTCGCCGAACGGGCCTTCCTCGCGCAACGGCTCGCGCGGGTCAACGTAGCCTTCGAAGTCGGTGTTGGGGCACATGCGCCCCCCTCCGAGACTCATCGAAAGTCCGAAAAAAAGAAAATAACGCTTGACATCAGCTGCCACAGGCAGATGATCGGTTCCAATCAATGAGCCGCGCAGCATCCCAAAAGCAATTTCCTATCAGCAAAACCCGAATCTAGAGATTTCTATCCAGCGGGTTATAGGTGGCTGGTGTTTGGTTGTAAAAAGCGGCGTGGCCATTTTGACCACAACCAGCGACGATCAACGAAGGAGAACAAACATTTATGAAAATCCCCTTTGAACTTGCGATGGAGCGACTGAGCAAATCGTCGCCCACGACCAAACTCACGGACCAACACAAGAAAGAAATCGCCGAACTGAAATCGATTTACAAAGCGAACGTTGCTGATCGCGAAATTTTCGTGAAAGGCGAAATTGCCAAAGCGGTGGATAAAGGCCACGTCGGGGCGATTGAACCATTGGAAAAACAACTGACCCGCGCAGCGTCTAAAAAGCAATTTCCTATCAGTGGACAGCTCTCGCGCCGAGGGCTACTCACCAATGAGCCGGGGGGAAAGGGAGGCATCGTGCGCAAGCTGACTCTGATCGCTCTTCCGGCGGCGGCCGCGCTCCTCGTCGCGGCGGGGGCCCGTGCCGAGACGGTCGTCCTGAGCAAGCGGCTCGGGAACAACACCGAGGCGTTGACGCCGTTCAAGAGCGGGTCGATCGTCGCGATGGACGGCAACGACGTCTTCAGGATCAAGGTCCGCGGCGGAGGCGATGACGACAACCAGGAGACCGGCGACAACCAGACAAGCGACGAGCAGGCGGTCAAACGGCTGTTCGACGTCGACGCCCTCGGGCCGGAAGTCAATGGGCCGAGCGGGATCGTCTGGGTGCCCGCGCAGAAGCGCTTCTACTACGGTCTCATCGACGACGACACGAGGCTGCTCTCGACCGACGAGCACGGACGTCCGTTGCCGCCCCTCCAGCTCCACGGTGCACCCGGGGCGTTTGGAGGGCAGTTCGAG
>QHNT01000424.1 GCA_003218515.1 Verrucomicrobiota bacterium
GTTTCCTGATTCCCGCATCGTTCCCGTGAATCGCCAGCGCCTTGTCCGCCTCCGCAATCGCGTTGGTCAAGTTGCCCGCACGATACGCCGCCCACGCTGCATTCGTCGCCACACCAAACTGTCGATCCCGTTCTATTTTTCTTTCCGCGCTACCCTTAAGGATCAATTTGGTTTCATAAAAGCCACCAACCGCGAGCAGGCAGAAGCCGCCAAGCCCGGTCAGGATCATCGGAAGGTTTACCATCACCGGATTCGGCCGGAACTCCTTCGCGAGCGATTCCAGGTTGACTTCGTCCAGCGACAGTTCGGGATCGAGCAACCGGTTGCACAGTAACCGCCAGTTCGTTCCGTCCTTGCCCAAACGACCCCACATCAGCGAGGGAACGATCGGATACTCGTAATCGTCCCCACTCTGGATAAGCCGACCTTCGACCAGCTCGAGAATCAGTTCGCCGAGGGCCCGCAGGTCGCGGGCCTCAATCACCTTGTCGTGCAGTTCGCCCGGTTCGTGCCGGTCGTCGCCCTCCAGACGAGATAATTGCAATGGCGCCGCGGGATAAGGATCTGCGAGATGGAGAGGGGTATGCCGTAACGGACGCGGCTTGCCCACCAGAAACACGTTGCCGCTTTTCAGGTTGCCATGCGAATAGCCCCGCGACCGCTTCAATGCGAGGCACCCGGTAACGATGCTGTAAATGACGTGCCGCACCGCAGCAGCGCTGTCCACGCCGCCGCGCCGGGCAATCCAGGCCTTGAGCGTGTTGCGCGGGTAAAAATCAGTGACATACCACGCACCCGTGTCGGCAATCCCGAAGGCGTGGATGGGAGGCAGGTAGCGGCTCCCTTCGCTGCGGGCCTTCTTGAGTTGCTTGATCCCTTCGAGGAACTCCAGGCCCCGATCCTTATCGAGCGCGTCTTCGGGCTGGCCCTCCTTTGGCTTGCGGCGGTGTGGAGCATAACACTTAATGACGTATAGCCGGCCGCCGCTCGCACCGCTTTTCCGCGCCTGCCAGACGGTCGAGACGTGACCGCGCTCGTCCCTGGTCGCGACCGGCTCGCCGACTGTCTCGTAGTCACCAAAAGTTGGCATAGCCCACTCAGAAGGAGTGCTCGCTTATTTCAACTGCGCCAGGGTCTCTTTGATGTTGCCGAAGTTCGGCAGTTGCTTCGGATCGTCGTTCGATCCCGCGTAGCGAATGACTCCCTGCTGCCATATTCGTAATTCGTTATCAGGTTAAAAAGTTCGTCCATCCAAGCCTTATAGTCGCGACAGTAAACCGTGTCAAATTGCGATTCGACTTCTGCGCGTCAGCCGCCCGGCGGCCAACGACGCCAAGCCTCGGCGCGTGGATTCGGTGTCTCAAGAACCAAAACGGTTTTCACTCTGAGCGAATCGGCTGGCTCCGGTCCGTTCAACGCTGCGGTAGGCGACGTCATCGTTTTGTAACTGGCTCAAGTCCGTGTGCAATCATCCGAGCGGTGATAATACCCATTTCTCATACAAACGCGAAGACGATTGGTGTCTATCTAAACAAATGCGCGTCACACTGCTTTTCTCTGCCTGGATGTTCCTCTTCGCACTGCCCGAGTCGCGCCGGACGAGCTGGGGCGGCGAATCGACAGCCATCGACGAGTACGTTAACCGCGAAATGGAGAACCAGCGCATACCAGGGTTGTCGCTGGCCGTAGTCCGAGCGTGAGCCAGTCACCACATCGTCCGCCTTTGCGCAAGGCGCGCTGATTTCCTCTGTTCTGGACATGGCCAAATGGGATGCCGCGTTAGGTTCGGAAGTTTTGTTGAAGAAGACCAGCCTCGATCAAATGTGGACACCGGTGCGACTTAACGACGGAACGACCTACAATTATGGCTTTGGCTGGTATCTGCGGCCAGTTCCAGGACATAGAACAGTTGCGCACGGCGGGGGATTGCCTGGTTTCTCGACGTTCATTTGGCGATTCATGGATGATAAACTCACTGTGATCGTGCTTTCGAACAGTGAAATCGCTGACACAGGGCGCATCGCTCTGGGCGTGGCTGGCTTGTATGTTCCCGCGTTGGTATCTCCTGAAGTCAAAAAACAGCTTTAGCGTAATCGCTGAATCCGCACAGCCACCATGTTTTTGCTCCGTTAATCCGCTGTGCCTTGGAATTTGACAACGATTTTGCCGAAGTGCGAACCGCGCTCCAAATGCTCCAACGCTTCGCGCGCTCGTGCGAAGGCAAAGATTTTGTCGATTACGGGCTTCAGATGGCTCACGGCGATGGCGCGGTTCATGTCTTCGAACATCCGGCGCGAGCCGACGAAGATGCCTTGCAGCCGGAGGCTTTTCATCACGACCCGAATTGGATCGAAACCGCTCCCGCTCGCCAGAACCCCGATCACGGAAACGTGGCCATCGATGCGCGCCGCGTTCACGGATTTCGACAACGTGCCAGCGCCTCCCACTTCAACCACATGGTCCACGCCGATTCCATCCGTCAGGCGCAGAACCTCTTTGTCCCAGTCGGGTGTTTTCTTGTAGTTGATCGTTTCATCCGCGCCGAGTTCGCGGACTCGCGCGAGCTTTTCATCGCTGCTCGACGTCGCGATCACCCGCGCGCCGTGCATTTTTGCGAACTGGAGTGCGAAAATCGAAACACCGCCTGTGCCGAGCGTCAGAACCGTGTCGCCGGCTTTCAAACGCCCCAGCTGGACGAGCGCGTTCCAGGCCGTCACAGCAGCGCAGGGCAGCGTGGCGGCTTCCTCGAACGAAAGATGGTCGGGGATTCGGACCAGACCGTTCTCCTGGAACGCGCCGCATTCGCGCAGGACCCCATCAAGGTCACCGCCGCCCAGCGCGGTGCGAGCCTGGTCCGCGGAACGTTCACCATCGAGCCAACCCTGCATGAAAATCGGACAAACACGGTCGCCGCTTTTCCAGCGGGTCACGCCTTCGCCCACGGAGACGATCTCGCCTGCGCCGTCGGAACCCGGCACCGCCGGGAAGCGTGCCTTCGGATTGTAAAGCCCTCTGGCGAACAACAAATCACGGTAGTTTAACGACGCCGCATGGAACTTCACGACGACTTCGTGTGCGGCGGCGTGCGGCGTATCGCGTTCGACCAATACCAGATTTTCCAATCCAAATTTTCGATACTCGAATGCTTTCATGGTTGACGTACTCCCCTCAGTTGCCTGACACGCTCTCGTGCAGGACGGGTCGCGAAGGCTCCTCGTGAAATGTCAGCCGGTCAGTCCGCAATTTGTCCCAGTCCTGCAAGGCGGTGCCGTGCGACTCGAACAGCTCACGAGCCACCTTTTCCTGCAAGCCCGGCCGACCCAGCAACTCGCTGAGCACGATGTCGGAATCGTTGAAACTCAATGTCTGGTCGAAGTCACTCGCCAGCAGGTACTGTTTGTGACCATTGATCTGGTTCTCGTTTTTCATACCTGTTCGATACCTACCGCATCGGCTCCGTGTCCGCCAATTGCAATGGTGACAGATTTCTTTCCTGGAGGACAGCCTAAGGCTGATCCCAATCTCTCTCTGAAGAAACACGCCCAGAGGGACTTGTTTTCCATCA
>QHNT01000425.1 GCA_003218515.1 Verrucomicrobiota bacterium
CGCTCGTTTCGCCTGCATCGTTCCAGCCTCTTAAAGCAGCCTTCATCTCCTTGACCTGCGCCGCAGCCATTGCACAAATGGTGTTGCTGGGACCTTCAGCAGCGGTCGGGGCCACCTTCAGCTTGGTTGATTCATTTGACGAGACGGAAGGTTACGGCGGGCAGTTAGTGACGTTTCCGACGGTGTTCAAAATGAGCCCTGATGGCAATTTGACAACGCTGGCTGTGTCCGATGGCTCCTTCAGTAGGTTTGGCGGGCCGCTCATTCAAGGGCGCGATGGCAATCTCTATGGCACCACATACGGCGGTGGGGCAGGCGGCTTGGGGACTGTATTCAAAATGACGCTCGCTGGGACGCTGACCACAGTGGTCTCGTTCAGTGACACAATTCCGCCCTCTTCCCTCATGCGGGCGAGCGACGGCAATTTTTATGGCACGATGTCAGGAGGCGGAAGATATACCTGCGTAACGCTCAATTTTGGCCAATTCTGCGACTATTTTGGCACCATATTCAAGCTGTCCCCTGATGGCACCATGACCAACCTGGTCTTGTTTAATGTTTAAAGCGACGATGCTCATCGAATTCCGTTCGGCACCGGGTTCGTGTGACCGTTAGACATTTCCTCCTGCAGTCAAAGTTGAGCAAAACCTCGTACAGTTAGATTGAATCTTCCTGCCGTGATGGGTTCACGTGAATCGCGGAAATTGTTTCAATCCGGCAAACGGCTTTTCTAGTCCGGGTCGCGTCGAACGTGCATGACGGCGTAGATGTGCGATTCGACGACGAAGAGGCATCCGCGAATTGCGGAAAATGTGTTGGCTATTCGTCAAACAACAAACTATTTTGCAGCCGATCCCATGAAAGCCTCGGCAACCAGGCTTGGTTTGGCATTGGCCGTTTTGGTCTTCTCCCACAGCGCACTCTCCCTCGATCCTTCCACCGCCATCACCCAGTACCATCAGAATGTCTGGGGTGAAGGGGATGGACTGCCGCAAGGATCAGTGCAAGCCATTACGCAGACGCGCGACGGTTATTTGTGGGTGGGCACGCGCGACGGCCTGGGCCGATTCGATGGCGTGAAGTTCACCGTTTTCCACACTGAGAACAGTCCGGGTCTGGAGTCAAACGACATTCGGGCGTTCCACGAAGACCGCTTGGGGCAACTTTGGATCGGCACCTTCAACGGGGGCGTGAGCCGTTTCTTCCAAGGCAAATTTACCTGCTACAGAAGCCAGGACGGGCTGCCCGGCAACGGGCTCCTGGACATTTATGAGGACAGCCAAGGCAACCTCTGGATGGGAACCTGGAACGGCCTGGCGCGCTATCGCGACGGTAAGTTTGTCGCCTACTCCGTTGCGGACGGGCTGGCGGGGCCGAGCGTTTTTTCCATTTGTGAGGATGGCCAGGGCCGTCTGTGGTTGGGGACGAGCGGCGGAGTGAACTGGTTTTCTCAAGGACGCTTTAATCCATGCGCTCTTCCGGATGGCTGGCTCAGCACGCCGGTCAGAAAAGTCTATGTCGATCGCAATGGCGTGCTTTGGATGGGAAGCTTCGGAAGCGGGCTGGCCCGGTTGGAGAATGGAAAATACACAGGCTACAGCACGAAAAACGGTTTGCCTGATGACCGCGTGCGCGACGTTTATCAGGACACCGACGGCAATTTATGGATTGCTACCTGGGGCGGATTGGGCCGGCTTGCGAATGATAAAATCTCCAGTTACACGAAACAAGACGGCCTGCCGCACTACCGGGTCGAGGCACTCTACGAAGACCAGGAAAAAAGTTTATGGATTGGCACGCACGGCGGCGGGTTGGCGCAACTCCGAGATGCCCGGCTGAAAGTCTATACGAGCAGGGAAGGTTTAGTGAACAACTTTACCAAGTGTGTCTTCGCAGGCCGTGATGGCGCGCTTTGGATTGGAACGGATGGCGGTGGGCTGAGCCGGTATCAGGACGGCAGATTCGCGAACTACACCACTGAAAATGGCCTGCCCAGCAATTTCATCCTGGCCATCGGCGAGGACCGTGGCGGAAATGTCTGGTTCGGCACGGGTGAACCGGCCGCGCTTTGTACGCTGGACAGGGACGGTCATTTTACTTCCTACACGCGATCGCAGGGATTCCCCATCCAACATCGAACACGAACCGTGTTTGGAGACCGTGAGGGCAACCTTTGGGTGGGCGGCAGTGGCGGCGGGTTGTGTCGTTACCGGGCCGGAGCATTTTCCGTTTATTCAACCCTGGAGGGTCCACCCAGCAACCTGATCCGTGTGATCGCACAGGATCGCGAAGGTAACTTGTGGGTGGGCACGAACGATGGACTGTGTCGCTATCAGAACGGCAAGCTCACGGTCTTCACGACGCGGGACGGCCTCGCTCACAACGCGGTTTACAGTATTTATGAAGATGCTCAAGGCGCGCTCTGGTTTGGAACACAACGCGGCCTCTCCCGCTACCGGGGCGGAAAGTTCACCGCCTACGCGTCGCACAACGGACCGTTGCAGAATGTTATTTTCCAGATTCTCGAAGACGACCGGCAAAATCTCTGGATGTCGAGCAACCGCGGCATCTTCAGTCTCGCCAAGCAGGCGGTGGAGGATTTCGATCTGGGCCGAATCCAGACGCTGCCATGCGTTGCTTACGGCCTGGCCGACGGCATGAAATCAACTCAATGCGAAGGCGGAACGCAATCCGCCGGCTGCCGAAGCAAGGACGGCCGGCTGTGGTTTCCAACCGTCAACGGCCTCGTGGTGATCGATCCAAAGGCTATTACTCGAAACCTGCGACCGCCGCCAGTGCTCATCGAACAGGTTTACGCGGGCAATCAAAGTTTTGATCCGCTGTTGCCGGCCAAACTTCCACCGAGCGCGCATGAACTGCGATTTTATTTCACCGCGCTTAGCCTTGCCGCGCCGGAAAAAGTCCGGTTCCAATACAAACTCGAAGGACTCGACGACCAGTGGGTCGACGCCGAAACACGCCGCACCGCCGTTTACAATCAACTGCCGCCCGGCAATTACGAGTTCCGTGTGCGCGCTTGCAACAATGACGGCGTGTGGAACGAGTCCGGCGCAGCGTTTGCCTTTTCCCTCGCGCCTCAATTCTATCGGACGACGTGGTTTTATTGCTTCGGTGCGGCCACCATCCTGATTGCGGCCTGGGGCTTTCATCACCGCCGGATGAAACTGGCGCACGATAAATTCTCCCTCGTGCTGGCCGAACGCAGTCGCATCGCGCGCGAACTCCACGACACATTGGCGCAGGGTTTTGCGGGAATCGGATTTCAGTTGGAGGCCGTCGCGGCCAAGCTGACCGAAGCGCCCGCACAAGCGCAGCAACATTTGAAGGTGGCGTTGCAGATGGTTCGCCACAGTCTGGCGGAGGCGCGCCGTTCCGTCATGAACTTGCGTTCCGCGTCGCTGGACAACGGCGACCTGGGCAATGCGCTGGTGGAAACCGCCCGCCAGATGATGGCGGACAAACCAGTGGACGTGCAGTTGAAAATCC
>QHNT01000344.1 GCA_003218515.1 Verrucomicrobiota bacterium
CCTCGATTTCGGATTTCGGATTTCGGATTTCGGATTCTTCGGTTCTTGGATACGGCGCGCCCATCCTCACCCAGGAGACAAAGTCGGCGATTTGTTCGTCGCTGAGTCTGCCCTCTTTAGGAGGAGGCATTTGCAGGTCTTCGTTTTTGTAAAGAATCGACTCGATGAGCAGACTTTTGTTATCGTCGCCCGGCACCACGCCCGGTTTGCCGGACTCGCCGCCTTTCAGCATTCCTTCCCTGCTGTCGAGCCGCAAATCGCCTTTGACCTTTTCGCTCCGCGCGCTGTGGCATTTGTAGCAGCGCTCAACCAGCACCGGTCGGATTTTCTTTTCGAAAAACTCAACGCCCGCGGACGGACTCGCGGCAACCGGGTAAAAAGCCGCGGCCATCAAAAGACCGATCAACAGTTTTGCATTCGGGCTGCGGATGGCTGAACGGCGCGACATAATTGGACTGCCAAAATTTAAGATTCAGCGCCGGAAAAGAGAAGTTGAATCACTGCCATTTTAAAACGCTGAGCAGATTGCAGAAATCGTCCGTCCAGACTTGCGGCGGGGACCGGCCTTCGAGCGCCAACCAGCGGGATTGCTTGAGCAGCGGGCCCAGATCGCCTGGCTGTCTGGCCACGACCACCCAATGCGATTGTTCCTTGCCGTTCGTGGCTTCTGCCTGATTGATGTTCTCATCGTCCCAATGACGGCACGTCAGCTTCATGTTTTGGCCGAGGTCAGCCAGGACGGGCTCCAGGTCCAGATAGCGATTCGAAATGTGAAACGCCATTAACCCGCCTTCGGCAAGTTTCGACAGGTAAAGCTCCAGCGCCTCGCGCGTCAGCAAATGCACCGGAATGGAGTCCGAACTGAAGGCGTCCAGCACGATCAATCCGTAATACCGCGCCGGCGCTTCCGCCAGCCGCAAACGGGCGTCGCCGACGACGACTCGAACATCCCTTTTCGCGCAGCTGCGCAGGTAGGAAAAATAATTCGTGTTCCGGGCAATGCGGATGACCGCCGGATCAATCTCATAAAACGTCCATTCCTGCGCCGCTTCCGCGTAACACGCGGTCGCGCCCGTCCCCAGCCCGACGACGGCGACCCGCGGCGCGGCGGCTTTGCCATTATACAGTCTGAAAACCTCGCCCACCGGACCGGTAGGATGATAGTAGGCCAGCGGTTCGCACTGGCGTTTGGCATCAATGGACTGTTCCCCATGCAGCGTGCTGCCATGAACGAAATAGTGGAACGCGCCGGTCGGGTCGAGCGTGACGCGCGAAACGCCAAAAAAATTTCGCTCAATATGCAACGTTTTACCGTGCGGACCGAGATAAAACCCCCCGCCGACTAAAATGCCTGCCAGACTCAGGCCAAAGCGATAGGGCCGGTCAACCAGGAGGAAACAGGTAATCGCCGGCAAACCGACAATCACCGCGTTGCGCAGATTGACCGATTCCAGGCCGAAAAACGGAACCGAGACCGCCAGGGCGGCCGTGAATATGCCGAGCAGGACAGCCAGCGCGAAGTCAATCGGGCGCAATGCTGGTTTGCCGGTCTCACGGGCCGGACGCAACAAACAAGCCAGCACAATGGCTGCCGGGTATTCAATCACCGTGCTGAACAGGTTGGGCGCCGCCAAGGCATTGAAAATCCCCCCGAACGCTCCACCCAGCGATATCCAAAAGTAAAATGCAGTGAGATGAACCGCGTCCGGGCGCTCGGCGGCCAGGCGTCCATGGCAAACCATCGCGGCGAGAAACAAAAACAGCAGGTGAATTGAAATGACCAGCCAGATCGGATGAGTTCCACGGGTAAGAATTTGAAAAGTGACACCCAACGCGCCCATCGGCAACAACCACTTCAACCAGGACATCGGAAGCATCCTCCGCCGGCCAAATACCAGGACGAATGAGAGCAGATAAATCGAAAGCGGAACGATCCACAGCAGCGGTATGCTCGCAATGTCCGTCGCCAGATAACTGGTGACGCCCAGCATCAGACTCGAAGGCACAAACGCGAACGCCAGCCAGCGGAGTCGTTGTCGTCCGGAAATGATTTTTCTGCGGTCCATCGCTCGCGCGCTGGTGTCTTGCTCCGCTTGTCTCGACGCGTTGTTTCCGACGCCAGCGCGACTTTGGTGGAATCGCCACACTGACGCTCCGCAGAATAGAATCAGCAAGGCCAGCGCGAAGTAGCCGCTGGTCCAGAGCAGGCTCTGTTCGCGCAGGCGCAAATGGGATTCGAGCAAAACCGGATAACCGAGGAGGGAAATCAGGCTCCCCAGATTGCTCGCGCTGTAGAGGAAGTAAGGGTCTTTTGCCAAAACGTGACCTGTGTTGGAAAACCATTTCTGCAACAGCGGGCCGGTGCCTGCGATCGCGAAGAAGGAGGGACCAGCCACCAGCAACAACGCGCCCAACAACCACCACAACGGATTCGCTTCCGGCGTGAGAGAGTGCACGAGTTTTTCGGAAATTTCCAATGGCAGCGCGAGCGCGGCGAGCGAAAGCAGGCAGAAATGCATCATCACCTGCCAGCGAATGCTCAATCGGACTGAAACGAAATGCGCGTAGGCGTAACCGCCCAGCAACATCGCTTGAAAAAAGACCATGCACGTATTCCAAACCGACGGCCCGCCTCCCAGCAGCGGCAACAGCATTTTGGCGATCATCGGCTGGACCCAGAACAACAACGCTGCGCTGAGGAACAAAGTTGCCGAGAACAACGCAGTCATGATTACAAAGCTCAAGCCGAACTGGTTTTGCGGATGGCCGCGAATCTCAAGCCCGGAGCCTACTTGAATGCCGGAACGATAACGCTTTTGGCCGATTGCCAATTCGCGGTCGCCATCAACGCTTCGTTGGCGCGCTCCAGCGGGAATCGGTGCGTGACCGTTTCCGCAAAGGGGAACACTTTTGAGGTTGCTTGCAAAAACGCCAGAGCAACGCCGAGATGGCGCGGCTCACTCGACCACGAGCCAAACACCTGGAGCTGCTTGCGCGTGATCACGTGCGGGTTGAACGCGACTGTTCCCGCGTCGCAGTAGTGACCGAGCACGAGATATTTTCCTCCGTCCCGACACATCTCCATGCCCTCGGCGACGGCGCCGGGTAGCCCGACGCATTCCAGCACCACGTCGGCGCCGTAACCGCCGGTCAGTCGCCGCACGGCGTCGATGCGAGAGTTGGCTTCGTGCATCTCGCCAATGTCGATGGTGTGGTCGGCGCCGAAACGTCTGGCCATTTCCAGCCGGTGCCTCGGTCCGCCGATCACAATGACCTGCCTGGCGCCCGCGCTCCTGGCGACGGCGAGCGAGGCGATCCCGACCGGCCCTGCGCCCTGGACTACGACGCTGTCACGCCACAAAGATGGCAGAACCGGCAGCTTGCCTGCTCGTTCGTCAGCCGTGGCATCTGACGCACTTTCGAAGCAGATCCGTTCGATGCCATGAATTGCGGTGATGAGCGCGCAACCGGCGCCAATCACGGCCTCGGTTGCCAGATCATCGGGGATTTTGAAAATATTTGTGCGGGGGCGAAGATAATGAAACTCCGCGTAACCGCCGAACAAATGCGGCGGGTGGTCGCAGCGCTGACCGATGCCGTAAGCCCGCCGCTCCGGGCAACGCGTCGGCTGCCGTTTGACTTTGCAGTAGTAACATTCGCCGCAGGAAGTCGTGGAAGTCCAGGTCACCCGGTCGCCGATTTTCAGCGGATGGCCGGTCCAGTCGCGCTCGATTCCTTCAGCGAGTTGTTGGATGCAGCCAACCGTTTCGTGACCGAGAATGATCGGCAGCGAGATGGGGAGCTGCCCTTTCCAGAGGTGAACATCCGTGCCGCAGATGCCGGCCATCTCCGTGCGAACCAGTGCCGCGCCTGTCTCGAGCTTGTCCGGCAAAGGGAATTCTGTACAGCGCAGCGGCGCGTTGAATTGTTCGAGGACGGAAGCTTTGGCGTTCGGCATGAGACGGGAACTTTGTCCGGGCGTGGACTAACATTCAATGCAGAAATCGAGGCCGTAGTGGGTTGCTTTGGTCCAATCTGGAGTGTCCCCGTGAGCCGAAAAATCCAGGACTTTCGATTCCATCGCGGCTCGCCAGCAGTCTCACCCCACCAGAGTAGCCCAGTAAACCTCGTCGCCCAGACACGCAACTGCCAACCCGGAACGTCGGTCCACGCGCCTTACTCTGCGGGCTCCTCTGGTTTCGGCTCAGGGAGCCAGAACGACGTGATGAAGCCAATCGCGTAAACCAAAAATGCGACCGCCGCCGCCGCGTAAGCCAATTTGGTCGAGTTCGACGCGCCTGGCATGATGAGCGCGAGATTCGTGGTGAGGAACGCGCCGGACGTGCCAATCATGCGTCCGCCAACGTTGGCGGCGAAACTCTCGCCGGTGCCGCGCAGATACACCGGATAGACACGCGGCAGGTAGTTTCCCCAGAAACTGAATTGCGCGATGGTGAAGAAGCCGGCGATGGCTATGCCCCATTTGAAAAGCTCCAGGTTGTTTGTGGCCGGAAACAGGAAAACCAAAGGTATCAGAATCAACCCGGGAATCTGGAAAACCCGCAATAATGCTTTTCTGCCGGCGACCACGATTGCCAACCAGGCGAATGCAAATCTTCCGACCAGACCGCCGATTTCCTGGTGCGTCTGCACATTGCTGATGATTTGCCCCTGTTCTTTGCTCAACTCGGCGATGCGTTTCTTCATTTCTTTGGCATCTTCGCCCTTTTGTTGCGCGGCTTCCACCTGCTTCCGTAGCTTGGCCAGTTCGGGCAGGCCCGGCACCAGGCCGGGCACGATTTGCGGCGTCATTTGGATCGCGCCGAAAGCTGCGCCGTAAGCGCACGCGAACAAAATCGCGGTGGCAATCGTCGTCCGCCGGAAGGCGGGCTGGAAAAGCTGCGCGATGCTCGGACGTTTCAACGTTCCCGCGGCCCGTCTTTCTTTCCAGGCCGGCGACTCCGGCAGCAAGGGAAGCAAAAACATCAAAGGGATTGCCGGGACAAGGCCGGAAATCAGCGTGTAGCGCCAAGGCGCATGGCCTCCGTGGATTGCCGGCCAGTGTTGCCCATAGGTCACGGCAAGATAGTACGCGCCCGCCACCATCAACCCGCCGAAGGACGAAAACGCCTGCGTGAAGCCGAGGACTTTTTCCCGCTGCCTCGGATCGGGAAACAACTCAGCCAGCCACGCCACGGCGGCGACAAATTCCACACACACACCGATGAACGTGGCGCAACGCAGGATGAGCAGCGCCTCGGCAGATTGGCAGAAGGCCGCAGCGAGGGGTGATAGCGCGTAGAGAAAAATGCTCCAAACCAAAACGCGCTTTCTTCCAAACCGGTCCGTTAACCAGCCGCCAATCAAACCGAAAACTCCGCCCGACACCGCGCTGCCCCACAGCATATAACCGGTCCATTTCAGAATGGCGGCATTGCCGGAAGCCGTCGCCGGATCCACGCGCAGCAACTCCGCCAGCGCCGGACGCGCGATCAGCGGCAGCATGAGCAATTCATACGTGTCAAAGGCAAAACCCAGAATTGCGACGAAGAGAATCAGCCATTCGGTGAGCGAGAGTTGCCGGTGCCCGGGAGCCGAGGAATTCATGCCCGGATATATGACAACAACGGTCCACGGCACTCAAGCGTTTTATACGCACTCGTATTAAACGGTCTTGTCTTGTTGCAGCCGCAAGCTTTAGCTCGCGTTGAGTCAGCGAAAATTTCAGCGGCAAGCTTTAGCGTGCGGCGACACCCAGGGCGCACGGGCGGCTAGTGCTAGTGCCATGACAAAGAAATTTCGATGCATGTCAGGTAGGGCGCGTCGTTCGGGAACGAATTCGAGGCTGCGACGCGCACGGAGTGACGCGCCCTACCCTGCTGGCATTGCAAGAAACTGAGATGCACCCAACGACGGGCCTGAATGCGATTGCCGGCGCGTTTGAATACGCGTAGAACGAATCTGGCTATGGACAAAGCCGCCGCCATCCAACAAATCCGTGACGTGTGCAACGCCGTTTCGCGCGAGTTGATGCGCCTCCATCCCGCCGTGCCGCCGCTCGCCGACAAGGGAGCACAGGACGAAATCTATAAGATGATTTTCGAGCTGACCAAAAACGTGGAGACCATCAAGAAGCGGCTGGCAAAATTGGAGGCCAAAGATGATTCCGCGTTGCTCTGACGCGGTCGCTCCACCGTTAGTAGCCGCCGAGGTAACGAGGCGGAAAAAACGAATCTCCGAAAACCCGCCTCCTCACGTCGGCGGCTACGATCACGCCAGAATTTCCTTCACCACACGACCATAAACGTCCGTCAACCGAAAGTCGCGACCGGCATATCGATAGGTGAACTTCTCGTGGTCGAAGCCGAGCAGGTGCAAAATGGTCGCGTGCAAATCGTGGACGTGTACTTTGTTCTCGATCGCTTTGAACCCGAATTCATCCGTCGCGCCATAAACTGTGCCGCCATTCACGCCTCCGCCAGCGAGCCACATCGAAAAGCCGTAGGGATTGTGGTCGCGCCCCATTTTCGACTTGCCCGATTCATTCAACTCAACTGAGGGCGTGCGGCCAAATTCGCCGCCGAAGACGACCAGCGTGTCCTCCAGCATGCCGCGCTGCTTCAAGTCCTTGAGCAGCGCGCCGATGGGTTGGTCGATTTCCTTCGAGAGCTTGCGGTGCGCTTCCTCGATGTTGTCGTGGTTGTCCCATGGCTGCCCTGCGCCGTGCCAGAGTTGAACGAAACGGACGCCCTTTTCCAGCAGGCGCCGTGCAATCAAAATCTGCCGCGCGTGAACGCCCTCGCCATACATCGCGCGAATGAGCTGCGGTTCCTTGCTCACGTCGAAGGCGTCAGCCGCCTCCATCTGCATGCGGTAAGCCAGTTCGAACGATTGCACGCGCGCTTCCAGACGCGCGTCCTGTTTGCGCCGCTGGTCGTGTTCCTCGTTCAGTTGGTGCAAAAGATCGAGCTGCTGACGCTGTTCTTTCAATGAGGTGTAATTGTTACGGATGTATTCGATGAGTTTTTCCAACTTCGTGTGCTGTGAATCAATGAACGTGCCTTGATATACGCCGGGCAAAAATCCCGAACGCCAGTTCTCCGCTTCCTTGATCGGATAACCCCCCGGACACATCGCGATGAACCCGGGCAGGTTCAGATTTTCCGTGCCCAATCCGTAAGTGACCCACGAGCCGACACTGGGCCGGCTCATTTGCGCGTCGCCGCAGTTCATCAACATCAACGACGGCTCGTGATTCGGCAGTTCCGCTTGCATCGAGCGAATCACGCAGATGTCATCGATGCTTTCGGCCACGCGCGGAAACAACTCGCTCACTTCAATGCCGCTCTGGCCGTGCTTCTGGAACTTGAACGGCGACGGAAATGCCGCGCCGGTCTTGCGCTCAGTGGGAAGATTGCCGGTGGGCAGGGGTTTGTTCGCGTATTTTTCCAACGCCGGTTTCGGATCAAACGTATCGACGTGGGACGGCCCGCCGTTGAGGAAAATGTGGATGACCCGTTTGGCCCGCGCGGGAAACAGCGGCGCTTTCGGCGCCAGCGGATTGATGATCTCCCCTGCCCTCGCTTCGGTTGGCAACAAACCGGTCTGCGCCATCAACGACGCGAACCCCAACGCGCCCATGCCCATGCCGCATTTGCACAGGAAGTCGCGCCGGGTCAGGAACGCGTCTTCGAGACGTGGCTGGTGGTGTGGCATGATGGACATTATTAGCACAACATCGGCCACAAGAAAACTGAATTCCTCGATACGACGGCACCTAGCTGCGGAGCAGCGGTAGAAGGTAGTCTTCTTTCGCCACACCGCGGCTGACGGCTGGCGACCCCTGAGAGATTTGGGCTATGAACGAAATTGGTGGACCTGCAAGATGATCTTGCCAATGTGTGAGCCGGACTCCATGAGGCGATGCGCTTCCGCAGCCTGCGCCAGGGGGAACGTTGCGTGAATTACCGGCGTCACCTGCCCGCTTTCGATGAGCGGCCAGACCTCCTTATGCACCGCCCGGGCGATCGCCCCCTTCTCCGCCACGTTGCGTGAGCGCAGCGTCGAGCCGGTGATGGTCAGGCGCCGTTGCGTGATGGCAAGCAGGTCGATCTCCACCTTGGCGCCTCTGAGGAAAGCAATTTGAACGAGTCGGCCTTCCACAGCCAGGACGTCAATGTTGCGCGCGAAGTAATCGCCACCGACCATGTCCAAAATCACATTCACTCCACCTCCGCTTGTAAGATCGCGAACGACTTGAACGAAATCCTCAGTCCGATAGTTGATGGCCCGCTCGGCGCCGAGTTGCTCGCACGCCTTGCATTTCTCCGCCGAACCAGCAGTGGCAAAGACGCGCGCGCCCCGGGCATGGGCCAGTTGAATCGCGGTCGTGCCAATCCCGCTCGAACCTCCGTGCAGCAACAAACTCTCGCCTGCGGCAAGGCGCCCAAGTTCAAAGACGTTGGTCCAGACTGTGAAGAACGTTTCCGGGATGCCCGCCGACTGAACGAAGTCGAGCCTCCCGGGAGTTGGGAGGCATTGCGCAGCCGGCGCGACGCAATATTCGGCGTAGCCGCCCCCGGCCACCAGAGCGCAGACGCGGTCGCCGACGCGTAGCGAGGTCACGTCCACCCCGACACTGACAACCATTCCAGCGATCTCCACTCCCGGGATGTCCGAGGCGCCAGGCGGGGCCGGATAACGACCCTGTCGTTGCATGACGTCCAGCCGATTCACACCAGCGGCAGCCACTTGAATCAAAGCTTCGCCTGGTCCCGGCACGGGGGTCGTTCGTCGTGTAAGACGAAGGACTTCGGGCCCGCCCGGCGCGGGAATTTCGATGACCGCCATGGTGGGCGGAATGCGCGCATTCATCACCTACAAGCTCAGTCGTCTTGGTTCGCGACACAAGTCACGTCCATAATCCAAACGCCTTCATTTGCCCGGTTGCTTGTCTCGCCCAATCTCTGTTCGCCGCCGGACTGGCTGGGCTCGGATGAAGGATTTTCCCGATTCTAACCGGCGCATCAGCCAGGACGCGCCTGGCCCGTTTCTCGGCAAAGTCGCCGACGCCGATCAACCATTCCGGCTGAAGAATCTCCACTACTCGACGCAGGTGGCGGTCACAAGCAGCAAAAAGCGCCGCGACTTGCGAGCCGGGCAGTCTGTCGGGAGTCACATTCCGGCCGTCCTTATCGAAGAACGCCAAGGGACAATAATTAGCGACGAAGTGGTGAGTGAAAAAATTCTCCGCCGAGCCAAATCGTTCAGCCGCCAGGCCCCACAGCCGTCTGCCGCTGACTTCGGAGCGCGCGCACGCAAAACCTTCGACCGGACGCTTCGGATGTTCACGGCGCGGCTTGCCGACAGGCGCTTCGATCCTCATCCAATCGCGCACCGCGTTGACTTCGCCAAACGGCACTCCGGACTGCACCATGCCGAACGGGCCGGGATTCATGCCGAGGAAAAGGACACTTTTGCGGTCGGCTCCGTACTTGCGGAGATACACCTCGTGTGCGCGCCACGCGTAATTGAGTGGATTGTAAACATGTGTGGCGGGCGAGGTGAACCTCAGGCGATCAACGGTCGCACCGAGTTCTCTTGCGGCTCTGATCATTGGGGCCGCGACCGAATGGCTGGGCATATCGTTTTCGTGATCAAACCAGCCCTCTCTTTGAAGCTGGAGAATCAGCAAGGAAAATCAAGCCCGCAGAAAACACGAAGCAGAGCGCGCAGTTCGCTTTCTCTCCGGAGGAGCACAACGGCGCTCACCAGGCGGAACAGCACAGGTGCGGACAGGTTAGACAGTCTATTTCGCCATCACAAATTCCAGCGTCTCTTCGCGAGCGTGCGGCTGGTCTTCCTCCTCTTCCACCGGCGCAAGGGACAGCGGAACCAGCGGGCTCGGCCGATGATCAGTCACGGCTTCCTCCGCTTTGTGGAATTTGACGCTGACCATCTTGCTCACGCCCTGCTCTTCCATCGTCACGCCGTACAGCACATCGGCCATACCGATGGTACGCTTGTTGTGCGTAATGATGACGAACTGGGAGTGAGCCAGGAACCGCTGCAGGATACGGACGAATCGGTTGATGTTCGATTCATCCAGCGGCGCGTCCAATTCGTCGAGCACACAAAACGGGCTCGGCTTGACCTGATAAATTGCAAAAAGCAGCGACACCGCAGTCATGGTTTGCTCACCGCCGGAAAGCAGCGAGATGGTCTGCAATTGTTTGCCGGGCGGACGCGCGACGATGTCGATGCCGCTTTCCAACACGTCGCCTTCGTCCACGAGCAGCAGGTCCGCCTTCCCGCCGCCGAACACCTCGACGAACAGCGTCCGGAAATTTTCACGGACCTTTCTGAAAGTATCGGTAAACATCTCCTTCGTCTGCGTGTTGATGCGGTTGATCACCTCCAGCAACCGCTGCTTGGCCTGAACGAGGTCGTCATTCTGGCTGCTGAGGAACTGGTGGCGTTGTTCGGTCTCCTCGTATTCGTCAATGGCGATGAGATTGACCGGCCCCATTTCATCGATGCGCTTCCGCAAGGCGGCCACTTGCTCCGCCACGGCATCCCAGTCGGTAGAGGCGCCGCCGGCGGCCATTTCCTCAGGAGTCAAAGTCCTGACCCTGGCCGGACCCTCGTCCGCGATGGTGATAGTGATGCACTCGCTGCGAATGGCGTCCAGGTTCACCTGATATTTCTGCTGAATCCGCTCGCGCAGGTGTTGCACGGCCATGTTGTTCTGCGCCAGTTCCACCTCGAGCGCGCCGCGTTGATTCTGCAGTTCGCCCAAACGACGACGCTGTTCCCGCAGATCTTCCTCGCGACTGGCCATGCCGCTCTCCAGCGAATCTCGTTGAGCCATCAGTTCAGCCGTCTGTGCGCCCACCTGCTCGCGTTCGAGCTGCAAACGCCCAATCTCCTGGCGGGATTCTTCAATCTCCAGCTCGGCCTGTGACTTGCGGTTGATAAAAGAAGAAATCTCTCCACGCCGCTGCTCGACGAGTTGGGTCAACTCGCGAATCCGCTGCTCGAGCGGTTGCTCCTGCTTGCGAAAGGAGGCCGCCAGTTGTTCCTCGGTGGCCAGCGCCACCTTGGTTTCGGTCAATGCCGCGTTGGCTGCGTCCCGCTGCTGGCGCAGCGATTCTAGTCCGGCGTTCAAATCGTCCAATTGCTGCTGCAGTTCCCGCTCGCGTTCTTCGAGTTCGCAGGCCTGCGCCGCCATCACCGCGAGCTTTTGTTGTCCTTGTTGTGCCTGCGCCGTGAGACTCTGAATTTCATGCATCACCGTGTCGGTCTTCTGGAGCAGGAAGCATCGCGAATTTTGCAGCGCGTTGAACTCACCTTCGCGCGCGGCAATGGAGACCTCCTGCGCGCGCAATTCGCTCTGCGCCTGCTGCAAGCCGGCTTGCAACGCGGCCTGCTCGCTCAACAGCGTTTCTTTGCGGCGGTTCGAAACGTTGATCTGGTTCTCCAACCTGGCCAGCTGACTCTGCAACCCGGCGATCTCATTCTTCCGGCCGAGGATGGATGACGGCGTTTTGGTTGAGCCGTTGCCACTCATATATCCGCCGGTGTAAATGCCATGCCGGCTCAACATTTCTCCTCCCAGCGTCACCAGATCAGCGCCGCCGCCAGCCTCCTGCCAGGCCACCGTCGCCGCAGCGAGGTCTGCAACAATGAACGTCCGCCCAAGCAACCCTTTCAGCAGGGGCACAACCGCAGGCTCGGCTTCGACGATGCTCAAGGCATGGACGGCACTTTGTCCCGGCAGTTTCGCATCGTTTCCGGCCGTTCGAACATCGGCGAGTTGATCCGCGGCCAACACTGAAGTGTCAAACGACCGCTTGAGCGCAAGCGCCGCAATGCTGGCCCTGCCCTCTTTGTTCGCATTTAGGTCGGCGAGAATCTGCCGCGCGCTTTCCGGCAGCTCGGTCAGGAGGAGTTGCAAGTGATGGCCGAGCGCGGTTTCAATCGCAGCCACGTAGCGGTCGGGCACCCGGATTTTATCCGCCAGTGAACCGAGCGCCTGCTCGGTCTGTTTGAGCGCCGCCAGTGTTCCGACGCCGAAACCTTCGTGCTCGGCCTGCAATTGCTCAAGCACCTCGAGGCGGGACTTCTTTTCCGCCTGTTCCTGAAACGATCCATCCAGCAGTTGCGCCAGTTGATCCGTCTCCTGCTGAATTTCGTGCAGGCGCTGCTGTCGTTCCTCGAGCGAATCGCGCCGTGTTTGAACGCTCTGTTTTTCCGCTTCGACGTTCGCTGCGAATCCGCTCAGCCGCTGTTCCAGTCGCGCGCACTCCTCTTCGAGTTGGGTTTGCTCTGCGGCGAGCTTTTCCAGACGGACAACATCGCCCTGCTTTTGCAAATCAAGCACGTTGATTTCGTTGCGGACGCGTGTGAGCTGCTGAGCCGCGGCGAAGACATCCGACTGCGCCTGGCGCAACGTTCCCTGCTGTTGGATCAAATTGTTCTCGACGGACTGCCAGGCCTCCCGTTTGGCCTCCAGAGACTGGCGATGCTGTTCAAGCGCGCCGGTCGAAGCGGCCCGCTTCCCGGCCACCGCGGCCAGTTCCTGCTCCGCTGCCAAACGTCGTTCC
>QHNT01000426.1 GCA_003218515.1 Verrucomicrobiota bacterium
AACGGAACAACGTTGGCCGAGCGTCGTTAGGATAGCGTTCACGCCCCAACCCGTTGTTGTCCGTCACCAGCCAGCAGGCGCTTGCGTCAACGGCCAGCCCTTCCATCACGCCTACGAACGGGAGACGGCGCCGATATATGTTTTCAGGAGCAAACTCCACCGCACGGAAATCGTATTCGGCCAAAACGCGGTGAGAACGAGGGTCAACCCGCAGAATGACGTGGTCCTCGCGCATCAGCACAAAAAGCTCGCCACGAAACCAGCAGAGATCCGAATAGTGCGGCCCCCAAAACGAAGCGACGCCTGATCGCACCTCGAAGTCATCAACGACGTTGAGCGTCTTGAGATCAACCACGATGATCCGCCCCAACTCGCGTTCGTTGGCCACGTAAAGCCTGCCGCCGCCGATGGCGATGCCTTCGAACGACGCGTTGCGGTCGGTCGAACTGAAATATTTTTTCACCGGCGACCAATCAATGTTCAGGCGCTCCACCCGGCGCGAGCGCGGGTCCCAACGCAGAATCCAACGGTTTTCCTCTTCGCAAACATAGATGCGTCCCAGCCCGTCCTCCGTTACGCCCTCGCAGTCGTAGCGTCCGGTCTTTTCCGCGGCGAACGGCGCGAGCTGTTCCGGCGTGAAGCAGTCGGCCAGTTTCACCAGATCAGCGGTGTCCGTGTTTGGGATGAATTCAATGCGGTAAACGGACGCGCCGCGGTCGCTCACTGTCAGCAAGTCACCGTCGGGCGCGAGAAAGAGTCCCGAGGCGTCGAAGCGCTCGCCGTCCGGCAAATTCAATTGCCAGGTCTGAGTCGCCTCCAGCGCGTAATGGGGCCACGGCGCTGATTTGAGCCGCGGCGTTGTCGCGCAGCCGGCCAGCAATGCCGCGATGAGCGCAGGGCCAACAAAGAAAAAAGTCCGCATTCGCGTTTTGTAACAAAAAAATCCGCGCTGACAAGATTGTGCGCATCCGCGGAAGATTTGATTGAGACCACGCCAGGAGTTGCGAGGAACGCACGCGGCTTATCACCCTCGCCAGAAGCACGCAGTACCGCCTATAAAACTGGTTTCGCTTGTTTCTTGATGCCGACCGAGGCGACGGCTATCGTTACGGGCGCGTGGTTGTGGGCAAAGCGCGTTCACCCCGCGCAAGAACGTTGAGCATGTCGTCGTCCAGCCGCGGGCGGCGCAACGGCTCCGGGAATTTTGTTATGACGACCTACTACATTGCTTGCGACCTGGGCGCGGAAAGCGGCCGCGTGATCTTGGGAACTCTCAACAACGGAAAGCTCCTGCTGAGCGATCTTCACCGATTTAACAACGAGTCCGTCAAGGACAAGGACTCGCTCTACTGGGACATCCCTCAACTCTTCCAGGAGGTCCTGATCGGCCTGCGCAAAGTCGCCGAACGCGAGGACCCCGTCGCCAGTGTCAGTTGCGATTCCTGGGGGGTGGACTACATGCTCTTCGGGGCAGACGGCTCGCTGATCCCGCCAACCTACCATTATCGCGACCCGCGTTCTCGCGCCGGCATGAAGGAAGTGCTGGCCAAAGTTCCGTGGGAAACCATTTACGCCGAGACGGGCATCCAAAAAATGCCGATCAACACCTTGTTCCAGTTGGGCGCCGAAAAGTCCAAGCGGATCGGCAAAGCGCACCAATTGCTGTCTGTGGCGGACGGGTTTAATTATCTTCTCTCGGGTGTTGCCAAATTCGAAATCACGATGGCCAGCACGACGCAGCTTTACAACCCCATCGCAAAAAATTGGTCGGACAAATTGATCCAAACCTTGCGGCTGCCGCCCAAACTCCTTCCGCAAGTTGTCCCCTCTGGAACCGTGCTGGGCCCGTTGCGTTCCGACATTGCCCAGCAAACCAATTTGGAGGACGTACAGGTCGTCGCCTCCTGTTCGCACGACACTGCCGCCGCCGTGGCCGGCCTGCCCGCCGCCGGTCAGAATTGGGCCTTCTTGAGTTCCGGCACCTGGTCGCTGATGGGCGTCGAACTGCCCGAACCGATCATTAACGACGCGAGCAGGGAATTGAACTTCACGAACGAAATCGGTTACGGCAATTCCGTGCGACTCCTCAAAAACATCGCCGGTCTCTGGATCGTTCAGGAATGCCGCCGTTATTGGGCCGAAAAGGAGCAGGACCTGGACTATGAGGTCATGACGCACCTGGCTGCGTCGTCCCCGCCCTTTGAATCATTGATCAATCCGGACGATCCGCGCTTTTTGGAACCGGGCGACATGCCTGCCAAGATACAGGCGTTTTGCAAAGAAACCCGCCAAACCGTGCCGCGGAAACCCGGCCCCACCGTTCGCTGCGTCCTGGAGAGCCTCGCGCTGCTCTACCGCAAAACGTTGCGCGACGTCGAGAAAATCACCGGGCGGAAAATCGAGCGTCTGCACATCGTCGGCGGCGGCACCAGGAACAGTTTGCTGAACCACTTTACTGCCAACGCGCTCCAGATTCCGGTCGATATCGGCCCGACTGAAGCCACGGCGGCCGGCAATGTCCTCGTGCAAGCGATGGCGCTGGGACACGTGCCTTCGCTCGAACAGGCGCGCAAAATCGTTCGCGATTCGTTCAGCACGGAGATCATCCAGCCGCACGCCGCCGCGTGGAACTCGGCTTATGAACGCCTGGAAAAATTGTTCGGTATCGCCTGACCCCTAATGACCGGCGCCGGCGGCGTAGCCGTAGCCGACGATGGCGCCCGCCACAACGGCGACGATCACAACCACGACGATCACGTCACCCAGGGTGGCTAACGGCGTCAGCAGCGCGCGCCTGATTTCGCTGCCCCGATCCACATACACCGGCAGCGCGTAAGGACCGAGTTCGGCGCCGAACCACACGAGCGTGAACTCCTGACTTTCCCCGGAAATTCTCGCGAATATAACTTCCCTCACCGGCGCGTTCGTGTTCCCGGCTTCCGCCACCCGGATCAATTTCAATTCCACGACTTTGTCCGGGCTGACGAATTTCGGTCTCTTGTGAGCCTCCAGCCGGTGAACGTTCGGTTGGAAGAAAAATGCTCGCCGATGAATGGAATCATTTTTCTCGCGCAACTCGTCGTAGGTCACGAGCACATCCTTGTCGTCGGGGGTGCGATACAACTTCAGGTTCGGCTTCGGCGCGGGCAGGCACCGATTGATCTCACCGGGATCCCAAAGCCGGCCAGTCAACGTGGAATCACGCATCGTGTCGCACCCGGCCGCCAGCGGCATCAGGGTAACAACCAGCAGACAGCCAATGAATTGCCGCGGCCGCTCAGGCTCGCTGATGTTTCTCATATCGCCTCTCGTAATAATTCGAAGGATAAGGATCAGGAACTGTCTTTTCTTCAGCCGCAACCACTCGGGCAGTTGACATGCCTGCGAATCATGCCGTGGCCATCAC
>QHNT01000427.1 GCA_003218515.1 Verrucomicrobiota bacterium
CAGCTCCTGGAAGTCAGCGAACACATGCAGCGGCGCATCGGCCAGGACCTCCATGACGGGTTGGGCCAGCAACTCACCGGCCTGCGGTATCTGAACAATGTGCTCCATGAAAAGCTGGCCCAGAAATCTCTGCCCGAGGCCGACGACTCGGAGCGTCTGGCGCAACTGCTCGAGCAGGCCAAATCCCAGGTCCGCCAACTGGCCCGCGGCCTTCACCCGGTCGCGATCATTCCCGACGGTCTGATGAGGGCCCTGGGTCAACTGGCTGACAGCGTGGCCCAACTCCACCGCGTAGGCTGCCGATTTGACTGCCCGAAGCCGGTGCTCATCGCTGACAACGTCGTGGCCACGCACCTGTTCCGAATCGCCCAGGAGGCCGTGAACAACGCCCTTCGACACGGGCGGGCCCGGCAGATCACGCTGGCGCTTTCTGCGAACAACGGCACCCTCGACCTCCAGGTTCAGAACGATGGGCGAATCCTGCCCGTACGCCGCCAGGGTGAGCCAGGTCTCGGCCTGCAGATCATGAAGTCTCGCAGCGAAGCCATGGGCGCGGTGTTGGAAGTCCGGCCGCTTCTCCCGGGCGGCATGCTCGTGCGTTGTTCCGTGCCATTGACGAAGACCGAACGCCTTGTGAGCGGAAATGAAAAAGCCTAGAATTGCCCGCGCCCGATACGGGAAACAGAAAGTGCTTTTGGTGGACGATCATCCCGTCGTGCGTGAAGGACTGGCCGAGCGCATCAACCGGGAGCGCGATCTCGTCGTCTGTGGCGAGGCGCAAAACGCCCGGGAAGCCCTCCGCGCCGTGGCCAGTCTCCAACCGGACATCGTCATTCTGGACCTCTCGCTGCCCAAGGGTCATGGGCTGGAGCTCGTCAAGGACCTCAGGACCCTGCACCCGGACCTGCGCGTGGTCGTCTTCAGCATGCACGACGAGTCCGTTTTTGCGGAGCGCGCGCTGCGCGCCGGGGCGCATGGCTACGTCATGAAGCAGGAGCCGCCGGAACGGCTCCTGGTCGCCATCCGCACCGTCCTCAGAGGGGATTATTTTATCAGCGAAAGCGCCTCGTCGACGTGCCTGCAGGCCTTTTTCAGTCGGTCGACGAAAGCCGTGACTCACTCCGTCGCGCGCTTGAGCGACCGGGAGCTGGAGATCTTTCAACTCATCGGCCAGGGCGTCAGCACGCGGAAGATTGCCGATCGATTGGGCCGCAGCGTTAAAACGATTGAGACCCACCGGACCCGCATCAAGGAAAAGCTTGCGGTCAAATCGGCCGCCGAGCTGGTCCACCGCGCCACCTGCTGGGTGGAAAGCGACCGAGGGACATTGGATGCCAGGTGAGGCAATCAGAGTACTGATTTGAAGGTAGGGTTTTATCCCATTGTTGCCCCAAGGAAGCGATAAGAAAGTTTGGCGTGAAACGCGCCAGACCAGAGATCAGAGATCCAGTCATTGAACAGTGCAACGACGTGATCGAGGAGGCCAGGATTTTGAGGCAGGACCTCCGCGCTTCTATCGCGCTCAACCGAATGCTCATAAAAGAACTGCACGAATTGTCGCGATCCTGGATTTGTCGGGCCAAGCCCACGAGCTTTTCAATCCTGCCGGCGACCCCGCTTGAGGCTCGCCGGACGTGACACCTTCGCGCGTCCGGCCTGCCGTTCCAGCCCCGGATTTGGTACCGGAAAAGGTGTTTGACTCCCCATGGGTCAGGCCGCCTACTTTGCGCCTGAATCGTATGAGCGACGCGGCCCAGATTTTGCGCGATTTCAAACCGACGAGGGAGTTCTTTATTGGGATCGACTCCGACGGCTGCATTTTCGACAGCATGGAGATCAAGCACAAGGAGTGTTTCGCGCCGATGTTCATCAAACATTTCGAGCTGCAGGCCGTCAGCAAATACGCGCGCGAGGTGTGGGAGTTTGTCAATCTTTACTCGAAGACCCGTGGAGCAAACCGCTTCCCCGCCCTCGTCCGCGCGCTCAACCTCTTGCGGGAACGTCCACAGGTGAAAACTCGCGGCGTGAAGGTGCCGGACACGAAGGCCCTGGACGAGTGGATCGCGCGCGAAACGAAGCTTGGGAACGCCACACTCAACGCTGAAGTAAAGAACGGCAACAATGGCCTCGAACAAGTCAAACGCTGGTCCGACGCCGTCAATGCGCAGATCGAAGACATCGTCAAAGGCGTGCCGCCCTTTCCGCTCGTGCGCGAGTGTCTGGACAAGATCAATCAGAAGGCGGACGCCATGTGCATTTCGCAGACGCCCGCCGAAGCGCTCAAGCGCGAATGGGCCGAGCATGGCATCGACAAATTCGTGAAGATCATCGCCGGCCAGGAGATGGGCACGAAGACCGAGCATTTGAAATTCGCCGCGGTCGGCAAATATGCACCGGAAAAAATTCTGATGATCGGCGATGCGCCCGGTGACTTCAGCGCAGCGAAGAAGGATGGGGCTCTGTTTTTCCCTGTCAATCCGGGGAACGAGGAAGCGTCATGGCAACGACTGTATGAAGAGGGCCTCGATCGTTTCTTCGCGGGCGCCTATGCCGGCGATTACGAAACCGCGCTCGTCAAGGAGTTCGACGCCTGCCTGCCGGAGAAGCCGAGTTGGTGAAATTGGCGGCTGGTCTGCTGTGTGTCTGCGGGCTAGCGTTCCAATCGCCCAGCAGGGCAGATCGAAGCGGTCCTTTCCCAGCATGGAAACGGCGTTGGCGAGGTTTACAGCGTCTTAGCAGTGGCCTGGTTGGAGTAATTGGAGTTGCCGCCTGAATTGTAAGCGCGGACCCGATAATAATAAGTCGTGCGACGGGAGAGGCCGGTGTTGGAATAGGCAGTGACCCCCGCGCCAACGGTAGTAATCTGCGACCATATGCCGCCACTGCCTTTCTTGCGTTCGATGCGGAATCCATCCTCGTTATCGGAGTTGTCTGTCCAGGTGAGGTTGATTTGGGAGGCAGAAACGGCGGTGGCCGTCAAACCACTCGGCGCTGGCGGTGGTGAAGGAGGAGTGAAGGTCGTTGCGCTCGCAGTATTCGAGAAGTCGGAATTACCACCCGCGTTGTAAGCGCGCACCCGATAGTAGTAGGGGGTGCTGGAAGAAAGGCCGGTGTTCGAATAGCTCAAGATGTTCGCTCCGACGGTAGCAATTTGGATAAAGTTGATGCCATCGTTGGAACGTTCGATT
>QHNT01000428.1 GCA_003218515.1 Verrucomicrobiota bacterium
TACCCGCCTATGCGTGGCAGCTCGCCGTCTTCAACGACGAAAAGGAGATTTTTGAATCCAAGGTGAAGTGGAACATCAGCGAAGGGCACGACTCCTCGCATCCGTTTCGCGCTCGCGTGAACGGCATCGAATACCTCTATCTTTATCCGAACTGGCGAGTGAAGGCCGACCTGAAGAGTCTGGCCGATCCTGGGAGCTACGAAGCGTTCACCTGCGTGGCGGGCGACGGGAAGACGAACGGCGCCGAGACTCAGATCGACCGTGATGCCGAGAGTCAGGCGCGCTACTCGTGGAAACCCGGCGCGGCCCGGCTCCATCCCGGACGAATTCGTGAATTGATTTCAGCGGGCCAGTTGAAGCCGGAAGAAAGCTGGATTCAATTGCGCGACTTTCAAAGCGGCGCGCCCGTCGAGGCGGGACGCGGTTCCGTTTGTTGGAACGAGTTTCGACAACGGTGGATAATGATCGTGTCGTCAAAACCCGGCGAAATCTGGTTCGCGGAAGCCGACACGCCGGTCGGCCCGTGGGTTTACGCGCGCCGCGTGGTGTCACACGACCATTACAACTTCTACAATCCGACCCAGCATCCTTTCTTCGATCAGGACGGCGGGCGATTGATTTACTTCGAGGGCACGTACACAGCGAGCTTCTCCGACGCGAAGGAAAAAACGCCGCGCTACGATTACAACCAGATCATGTATCGGCTCGCGCTGGATGATGCGCGCCTGAATTTGCCGGTGCCGGTCTATCGCGTGAAAAACCCGGAGGGCAGGTTGAGTTATCTGTTGCGCGAAGATGTCGAAGCCAAACAGGCTCAGATCGAACAAGTCGCGTTCTTCGCCATTCCTCCAAATCGCGGGCGGGGCGGGATGATCCCGATATTCGCATCCACGGAGGACGGTAACGTGGTTCTGCGCGACACGCCGTCGAGCGGCGAAGCCAGGCCCATCTTCTTCGCCCTTCCCCCGCGCAGGTCGTCGGCTGGTGACTCGCTTGACGGCGCGTGGGAATGCGAATTGAAAGCGTCCGATGGCGGCGAATTTGCCGTGACGCTCGAACTGAAAGCCGAAGGCGAGAGAGTCAGCGGCAAGGCAAGCGACGACATTGTGATTCGCGGAGGCAGTTTCAAGGACGGCACGCTGAGACTGGATGTGCTCCATGAGGAGAGGGCGTATGACTTCACGGCTGCATTGGGCGGCGGAAAGTTGAGCGGGAACTGGAAACGCAGCGACGGCGCGATGAACGGCACATGGTCGGGAACGTGGCTCGATCTGACTCCGCCGGAAAACAAGTCGCCCGCCGTGGTGCCCCTCTACGAATATCGCAACGTTCAAAACAACCAGCGGTGTTATTCGACTAACCCGGCCCTTGCGGGCAAATCCCTGCAACGTTCAGCGGAGCCGAGTTGCCGGGTCTGGACAAATCCAATGTCGGTTCTGGTTTTGGATACGACAGCGCAACCCGTTCCGGTGAACGTTCGCGCCGAATAGGTGGAGCAAGTCGCGCCAATACTTGGTTATCCTGCGCGATGCGGCGCAGTTAAGTGCTGACCCTGGCACACCGCCGCCGCCAAAAGGCCTCAATTCAGGAGGGGCGCAAGCCAGATTTTGACAATGGGTGCGCAAGCCTTCAGCCACGGTGTGGCGGAAGAGGATAGCCCACGGCGTGAGCCGTGGGGAAAAATGCGCCATCACCAAAAGCCCCGCCAGGGGCGACAGAATTGGGGCCAAAGAGAATTTCCTTTCGCCGCTTCGCGGTACCGGTTGCCAATACCGCAACCCACGGCTCACGCCGTGGGCTACCTCTTACCGCTGCTCCGCAGCTAATTGCCACCGTTCTCAAAAACTGATTTGTGCCCAATTCAGGAGGACCTGGAACTAAATGGCTTGCAATTTCCGTTAGATTCGTTATTCTCGGCGTTGCCTTCCATTAAACAACAGTTCGCAGGGGCGTGTTGTTCTTAAAAGGTGGCGCACATGAACGTCAGATCACTCTCAGCGCCCGGGTTGGTGCTGCTCATCTGTTCGCTCGATTCCGTCCCGTGTTTGGCTGCGGAAGACCCGGCGCGGTTTTTGTCAGCGACAGCCTGGCAGGGAGTTTTGACGCGATCGGCCAGCGACGCGGGCAGCGGTCAGTATACGGATGGGTCCGGGTTCGTCTGCGACCAGAGATGGACTCTGAATCATTCCAGCGAGTTGAACGTGACGATACCGCTGGATGGGACCAGCCAGTCGGGGCCTTCACGGATTTATCTCACCGAGGCGGACGCGACGCCGTTCTCAAGCCTCGATGAATCGAAGAGCGAGGACTGCACGTTGGGGACCCTCAAGCGAACCGAGAGTGATGGCGCGCGCCTTTCGGGCGACTTTCCCACGCCGGGTGAGGTGTCGATGTTGGTCGATACGGATGCGGGCACCTACACTATCGACTTTGACCTGTCGATTGGCTACCAGATGATCTACAATGGAACGCCCTCGCCGCTCCCTGATGTCGCATTCTGGTTCTGGAATAACGCGGGTCCGGACAGCGGGCTGCACGTGACGCGTCCGTTGCCCGCCAGTGGGATGACGATCAGCGGCGCAGCCACTAACTCCCTCACCGACGCTGCCCTGCATGGTTGCGTATCGATCGCCACGGCTTCTGCCTGGAACGATATGCAGGGCAACCTGGTGATCACCTGGAATCTCACTCCAACAACGAACGCGGTGGAGTTGCAAGTGGAGATTAAGGATGCCGACGACGGAACGGATTATGATTACTGGCTGCCGGCTGGAAATCTTCGCAGGCCTGAAGAGCCCGGTAATTCGTTAAAATTCATCGGCAGACTGGTCAAACCGGATGGGACTCCTTCGACGGACACGGCCACGTCGATGAAGTGCGAACTGTTGAATGTTTCGCAGGAACCGGGCCTGTGCATGAATTTCCCGATCAATGGCGGAGCGAATCGCGATTTCAAGCTGCTGCAACAGGCGAATTCTCCGCCAAAAACGGCCACCTTCTGGCTTGTGGATAGCGAAACGTCGATGAGGACCATTCTTCCCGGACTAACCTCCGCCGCGGGGATAGTGTCCTGTTACGATTACGGCGCGTGCGCGGAGATCAAAATAACCGCGATGGTGAACGGCCA
>QHNT01000429.1 GCA_003218515.1 Verrucomicrobiota bacterium
ATTTCCGTCAGCGCGCTCAGGATGGAACTCCGCCTGTCAAAGGCCGTGACGCTGTTGCGGGACCCGGATGCGAAGGTCATCAATGTGGCCGAACAGAGCGGGTTCAACCACCTGGGCCTGTTTAATACGTGCTTCAAGAGACGGTTCGGCACCAGTCCGGGACGGTGGCGCAAGATGAGGGTGGAAATCGGGACGCAAGCCGCAGATTTACCTGGTCGCGAGCTGACTTGTCCGTTTCACTCCAACGGCTTGTGCCACTGGCCTGGCCCGGCCGACAACCTGGGTCCAGCGGCACCAGCCGCTTCGCAGACTCTGAGGGCGGATTTCCCCGTCGTTTTGGCCGCTCCCACGCTCAATGGGAAAATCGTTAAAAATCAGTCGACAATCAAGCAGGCTCCTAAAAAACTAATCAAGCCGGGTCCAATCGCTCATTCCTCCACGAATCACCACAGGGACCAACTCGACACCACCACCAAGCTGATGTGAGCCACGTAATTCCCCTCACCCGGCTAAAGCCACCCTCTCCCCATCGGATGGGGAGAGGGAAGGGTGAGGGGAGCTAGACCTTTTGCCAAAATAAATTTCCGATCAACGTCGTGTGCAGGAACTCCCCTCACCCGGCTAAAGCCACCCTCTCTCCTCATCCGATGAGGGGAGAGGGCAGGGTGAGGGGAGCCGTTGGACATTCGACTGGGGCCTTTTGCCAAAAAACAATTCCGAAATTGTGATCCACACACCTCGCGCCGCCAGGGCATCGCTTCTCCTCTCTCCGTGGCGACTGCGAGGCTTGCGCATTGGTGCCAGACGCGGCCGATGGCTCGCCGCGTCGATCTTTTTGGCGAGTCGGATGGCCTCGGCGCAGGAGGCGCTGCGCAATTCACTGGCGAGCCAGGTCACGGCACAGGCTCGTCGGGTGCAACAGGAGTCGGGCCTTTACACCGTGAAAGCCGGGGATTTCCGGCTGCTGGTCACGCCGTCGCTGAGCATCGACTGGAACGACAATGTCAACGTCTCGAAATCGAATGCGGAGGACGACTTCATCCTGCGGCCGCTGTTGCAACTCAACGCCAGCTACCCGTTGACCCAGTACAATCTGCTCAACCTTTCGGTCGGCTTCGGTTACGACAAATACCTCAGCCACGACGAACTGAGCACCTGGCGGCTGCAGTCCGGTTCCGAGCTTTCATTTGATGTCTTCGTCAAGGACTTTCGGATCAACCTGCATGACCAGGTTCAGTACTTTCAGGATTCCGCGCGGGAAGCTGCCGTTGCCGGCACAGCTCAGTACGGCACCATCAATAACACAGCCGGACTGGCGGTGATCTGGGACCTCAAGGATGTAAGTTTGAGCCTCGCTTACGACCATCAGAACGTCATTTCTCAGGCAACACAGTTCCAATCCCAGGATCGCGCTTCCGAGCTGATCCTGGGCCGGGCGGGGTTTCGAGTAAATCCCCGAACAACAGTGGGCATCGAAGCCACCAGTACTTTCACCCGTTACGACCAGAGCGTCCTCAACAACAACTCGGGTTACAGCGTCGGCGCCTATGCGCAATGGCAGCCTGCACATATTTCCATGTCGAATCCCGTGCGGGTTACGCCGTCTATCAGTTCCAGCAAACGAGTCGGACGATCCAAACGGCAAACCTCAACTCCTGGTACGTCGATTTGAACGCAACCCATCAGATCACTGACGCCATCAGCTATTCTATCGACGGCGGGCACGAAATCCGCCTGGGCATCCTATCCGATTCCATTGAAGACACGTATTTCCGTCCGGCAATCAACTGGAGGATCGTTAAAGACCTGGGCCTGCAGATCAATCTTTCCTATGAACACGGGAAGCAAGGCGCCGGGAACCGGGTGGGAAACCTGGTCGAGACCTACGACTGGTGGACGAGCGGCTTAAGCGTCAGTTATCTGCTCACCAAGAAGCTGACACTCGGCGTGAACTACCGTCTCACCCTCAGGTCGTCCGACAATTCGTCCCGCAGCTACGCCCAGAATCTCGTTGGGCTCCAGTTAACCTACCAATTCAAATGAAATCATTAACTTTGACAGTGCAACCACGACAGCGCGAAGTTCGAGGCGCACGCTTCAACCTTCTGCGAACGGCGATGGTCTCCGGTATTCTGCACGGCGGTTTTGTGGTCGTCGCGCTCGCCGCCTGCGTTTGGTTTGCTGCTGCTGCGCGGGCGGCCGATTCTCCCGCTCCTTCTCAGGGGGCGACGAATGTCGCGAAGGCCAGTCCCCTGGCGGGCATGGACGCCTTGGATGACAAGCACAAGCTGGCCATCGGCGACCGCCTGAGCTTCAGAATCGTGGAGGACGAGGAAGATCCCAAGCCCCTCCTCGTCACCGATTCAGGGGAACTGGAGGTTCCTCACATCGGTCGCTACCCCGCGGTGAACATGTCGTGCAAACAGTTGGCGCGCCAGATCAAGATCGAATTGGAAAAGGAGTATTATTATCAGGCCACCGTGATCATAGCAGTGGATGCGATGACGAAGAGTCGGGGCAAAGTGTACCTCGTCGGCCCGATCCGTGTGCCTGGGCCCCAGGACATTCCCAGCGACGAGACGTTCACCTTGAGCAAGGCGATTCTCCGGGCCGGCGGCTTCAGTGATGAGGCCGACAAACGTAACGTCAAGGTCACCCGCAAAGGAATCTCCCCCGGCGGCGATCAGACGTTTACCGTCGATGTGGGAGAAATCCTGCAAAAGGGCAAAACCGACAAGGACCTGGTGCTGGAGCCCGGGGACCTCATTTATGTGCCTGAGCGGCTGATCCGATTTTGAAAATTCCAGTTGAAAAGCAGCCGAGGCTCCTTCATCCGCCACTCAACCATCTACACACGACGTCGTCTGCACGAGACCTGGAAACACTCGGGCGCATCTCGGCACTACCACCATATCGAGTCCGGTCTGCAAGATCCGCGAAGACCCCTCACCCTGCCCTTTCCCCATCCGATGGGGAGAGGGTGGCCTTCAGGCCGGGTGAGGGGAATACGTGCGGCACATCTGCTTGGTGGTTGTGTCGAGTTACGCCCGAAACGCTCTCAATCAACGCCAGTGAATCGCGGTCAAACCCTTAATCTGTAACTCTTGTGACTCACTCAAATCTACCTGTTCCCGCGTCGGAGTACCCGCTGGTCGGACCGATGGACCAGGACGCTACTCTGCTCTCGTCGTTTCGCATCCAAAGGTTCTTCACATTTCTGCTGAAGTACTGGTGGGTGCCGGTCCTCACCCTCGCGCTCAGCCTGGGCGGGGCGATCTGGTACTTTTTTTGGGAGCCGCCCACTTACGTTTCCAAATCGCGGATGTGGGAGACGGTGACACTGCGCCTGCCGGAGGGCGCCATGTTCAGCGAAGACATGCAGAACTTTCTCGGCACGCAATCCGAACTGCTCGAGAGCGGCCAGCTCCGGCAGTTGGCGCTGGCGCGCCTGAGCGCGCCCAGGACGAATGCCATTCCGCTGGGCAAGGACGGCCAGCCGCTCCCGGTGGAAATCCGGGTCAGACAGGCGGCCAAAAGTTCGGTGTTCGAACTCGAGGCCAGCGCCGCGGATGCGGCCTACGTCCAGGCCTATCTAAGCGCGCTCATGATTGAGTATCTTCAGTACAAGAAAGACATTCGCAAAGTCGTGTCGGGAGACACCCTCGCCTCCATCTCGGAGCAGGTGCTGCGTCTGGAACGGGATTTGAAGACGGAACAGGATAATCTCGTCGCCTTCCAGCGCACCAACAACCTGGCGATCGTCCAGCAGGAAGCCACCATTGCCGGGGGCTCCCTGGCGAGACTCAGTACCGAACTTTCCGACGGCATCCTGCAAACCCAACTCCTCGAATCCAGGGCGCTTGGTCTCGAGGCCAACGGGCCACTCGGAGGCAACGTGTCTGTCGATCTCAATGGCCCGTTGCTCGGCGCCGATTCCGAAATCGTTTCGACCGGAACCAGCGAGCGTCAGGGTGCCTCCCGAGACCTGGAACTGCTCAAGCTTCAACGGGAACGACTGAGCAAATTCCTGCGACCGAAACACCCTAAAATCGCCCAGTTGGACATGCAGATCCAACGCGCTGAGAAAGTCATCGAATTGCTCCGTAACCAGAGCAGTGAACAGATCGCGGCGGCGCAGCAGGTCCTCAAACTGAAGATGAACGGCATCCACCTCCATCAAGGAGTCCTTGGGCAAGGTCCTCGCAGCCAACGATCGCATCGCCGACGCCGAACGGATGAAAATGAACATCAGTCGCATTCA
>QHNT01000345.1 GCA_003218515.1 Verrucomicrobiota bacterium
CTTTCGTGCCTCAGCGTCAGGAGTTGTCCAGGGACTCGCCTTCGCCACTGGTGTTCCTCTCGATATCTACGCATTTCACTGCTACACCGAGAATTCCAGTCCCCCCTCCAACCCTCCAGCCGAATAGTATCCAATGCCATTTCCGAGTTGAGCTCGGAGATTTCACATCAGACTTACCCGACCGCCTACGCACCCTTTACGCCCAGTGAATCCGAACAACGCTTGGGACCTCTGTATTACCGCGGCTGCTGGCACAGAGTTAGCCGTCCCTTCCTCTTTCGCTACTATCAACGCGCTACGTGTTAGGTAGCGCGAATTGTTCGCAAATGACAGGGGTTTACGGGCCGAAGCCATTCATCCCCCACGCGGCGTCGCTCCATCAGGCTTTCGCCCATTGTGAAAAATTCTCGACTGCTGCCACCCGTAGGTGTCTGGACCGTGTCTCAGTTCCAGTGTGGCTGGTCGTCCTCTCAGACCAGCTACCCGTCTTAGCCTTGGTGAGCTGTTACCTCACCAACTAGCTGATAGGCCGCGGGCTCATCGTGAAGCGTCAGGCCTTACGGTCCCCAACTTTGGATCCTAAACGATTCCACTCAAGATCAACATCCGGTATTAGCTCGCCTTTCAGCGAGTTATCCCCGACTTCACGGCAGATTACCCACGTGTTACGCACCCTTACGCCACTCCAACTGCCGAATATTGCTACCCGGCAATTAGCGTCCGACTTGCATGTCTTATCCACGCCGCCAGCGTTCGTTCTGAGCCAGAATCAAACTCTCCGTGTATAAAACGTTAGCTTGATTCCTGTCAGGCCTTTTAAGACCTGACGTTTTCCATCTTTAAAACTCTTCGAACCATCCAGCTAACTGGATGATTCAGAATGGGCTCCAACTTATCGCACAATTCAATTTTCAAAGAGCAACCGGTTTTTCCACCCGGAAAAGCATTCCCGCTCAAGGGACAAAAAACCTGAGAGCCGATTTTGACTTCTTCGGCAACTCAGATTTTCAAATCGTTACGCGCTAAAAGGTATTTTCTTAACGCGACCTGTCAACACTTTTCTCTGACAGCTTTTTGCCGCTTCTTTTAAAGAGCGGGCAGAAGGTAGCAAAGTCCGAAATGAGTGCAAGGGTTTTTTTGATTTTGTTACAGTTTATTTTCACAGCCTTCGCCGTGTTTGCGCGAACTCCCAGAAACGGCAGACCGATCACTTTCATCGGCCATAACATTTCCGCCAGAACCTTTGCGTTCGTGCGCGCCGACCAGTCACGCGGTTTGCATTCAGCGAGTACGATCTTGATCCGGTTCACACCGTAGAGCGCAAGCATTCTCGAAGTCAGCAGCGTGTGGTTGATCACACCCAGTTTGTTTTGCGCGGCAATCACAACCTGGCAGTCCAGCGCGGCGATCAAGTCCGCCACGAAGAAGCTCTCCCCGAGGGGCACCATCACACCGCCTGATCCCTCAATCAACAAACACTCGCACTGTCTCTGAATTACACGGATTCGCTGCAACACGTCGCCCGGCGAAATTCGCCGCCGATGCTTCCGAGCTGCCACGAGCGGCGCTGCCGGCTCCTCGAAATAAAACGGGTTCATTTCCTCGCGTGAGAGTTTGCCATCCTGCAACCCGTAGAGCAGATCCACATCATTCAGGCCGCCCGAACAGAACGGCTTCATCGCCAGGGCATGACATCCACGCTGTCGGAGATGGCGCAGCAGCAAAGCCGTCAACACAGTCTTCCCCACTCCCGTGCCAGTGCCTGTGATGAAAATAATTTGAGCCAGCCTCTCCCCTTTCCTCGAACGCCGAAATGAGTCCTGAGTCACGTTGCCCCAAGAAGTGTTTGCCCGCCGGTCTCTATTCCCAGTGCATGTTCAGCACCTGCACATCACGCGGACCGTTGCGAAACAGTAGCGCCACCAGGCGTCGCTGGTATTGATCCTTTGTCACATCCACCTGGACTTCAAACGTGAAACTGCGAACGGCGGCATATCTCGACAATTGGCTGACGAACGTCGGAATCATCCCGGGCACATTAATCAACTCGCCGGGACTGTGAAAAGGCGTGTCGTCGTCAGTGCCATCAATGTCGTCCAGACCTGCTCGCAATTTGACGATTCCCTCCGCCAGATTTCTGTCAATGCCCGGCAAAAGTTGGAGCACTCCAACTGACGCCGTGTTAATGTTGATCTGCAGCCGGCCAAGCGTGTTGAACAAGTCAGCCAGCCCGTACGCAAAGGTCGAGTCCAGACTGCTTGCGCCGAGGACTGGAGCGGATCGGCCGGTTGGCCTTGAGCGATTGGCTCCACCGGGCCCCAAAAAGATTTCAGGCGTGATGCCGCGAACCAACAGTAATTCTGACAGGTCGTCGATTGGTCCGTTCTTGGCGATATAGGGCCGCGGCAAATTCAGATAATAATCACTCTCAGCGCCGTTCACGTGCGGGTTCGAGTCCGGATCGCGCCAATCGTCAATGGAATCGAGGACCGTATCGACGTCGAACCTGTCAACCCCCATCGAGTCCAGCGCCTGTTGTATCATCTGCCGATTGGCGAAATTGATGTTCACTTTTCGTTCCAGGTCGATGATCTTCCAGGTGAAACTCCCGTTTCCCAGGTGAACCTCACGCTCAACATCCGCCAGTGGACCATTCGTGGAACAGGGTCCTCCCGGTCCGCCTGCCCACGCCTGGCTCAGTGAATCGTACGGCTCGTTTGGACAATTCAATTGCTGCGCCAGAATCCAGCGCGCGTACTCGACACCTGACCGCCCCAACCACTCCAAATCGCTTTCCGAATCAACATTCTTCGCGAGCTTCGTTTCCACTTTCATTGACAACGCGAAGTCGGCCGCCAACACTCCCAAAACGACGATCACCATCATGACAATGACCAGCGCGATGCCGCGAGGGCGTGCCTGGAGGACTATTCTCATTCGGAAAGGTTCCGTCCGCGGCGGGGATTCTGATTGCCGGGCACGACCGGTCGGTTGGGATTGAGATTCGGATTGGGAATGGGCGGTCCCGTCTGGGCTGCGCCTCCGTTCTGCAAGCCCATCGGAATTGGAACCGCCGAAAGCGTCACCACCCGCGTGACTACCTCTTCCGGTTTGAGGACTTTCTGGTTCGGCTGGCCAAATCCAAGCGTGAAGCGGATCAGATTGGGCAATTGATTCGTGTAAAGCCATTCCGGCTCCCAGTCCCTCGACCGTGGCCCCCAGAACTCCAGCGTAAACATCCTCACGTTTCGCCCCAAGACCAACGGGTTTTCCTCCTCGTCAATGCTTGGATCGAACAGGATGGGATTCTGCCGCAACACCAGCACATTTTCGGAATTTGTCCCCGGCTCCACCGTGAAAGCAAGCCGCCGCACAACCTGGTCGCCAAAATCGCCGCTGCGCGGAAATGACCTGGGCAGCCGCGCCACAAAACTGAGCGAGGCGAAATCCCCGCTCGTATCGGCGAAAAAATAATAGTATTTAATGTTTGCCTGAAACATCTCCAACGACACCAGGGAATTCTCCAGCGAGCGCACGGCCACGCGCGAGCGTTGGGCTCCCCTGGCGGCGTCCAGCCCGATCTTGGAACCTCGCAGAATGGAGGACCAGCTTGAATAAATCGCCATCATGACCCCGGCAAAAATCGCCAGTGCGATCATGATTTCCACCAGCGTGAACGCGCGTCGCGCCTTGGTTTTCAAGGTTTTCATGGCCGGCGACCGAAGCTTGACCACCTCGTGTCCCACACGAGGATGCTGTTCGTCCATTCCACACGTTGCCTCCCTCCGGAGGACTGGATGATAAAGTCCACCTGAAACAGGCCGTTTGTCGCCTTGAGATTAATGTCGCGCCTCCAGGCGTAGCCGGGATACAAATCTCCAAAATCTCCATCAATGCTGCCTTCCTCCAGTTTGTTGGTCTTCATCGTCATGATGACTTCGGCCCCCAGAGCGTCGATGTCAGGGAACTTCTGTTGCAAGCTCCGCGCGGCACCCAGACTCCGCGTTACGGTTCCCAGGATGGCAAAAATAGCCATGAAGAAAATCATCAGAGCGATCATGACCTCCAACAAGGTGAAGGCACGAGCGAAGTTTCCGGCGCGTGATGCCCATCCTGGAACTGCGCACTTCATCGGAGCACCTCCACGTTCGCCAGACCCGTGACGCATTCCAGAGAAATCTTTCGAACGCCTCCACCGGTTTGCAGGACAATGGTAAATTCGTCGCTCGTTCCGTTGGGATAAAAATGAACGCGACTTTCTTCCGCTTCCATCTGGTCCTTCAGGTTCACGTAAAAAAGCGTAATGGCGATGTCCTCATGCAAATGCGCGCTGAACACCGGCGACTGCGGGACGAAAGAGTCCGCCGGCTGCTCCGTTGAGTCTCCACCCGCCGCGGTTTGCCCGGCTCTGGTCTCCGGCGTTGGCGCAACGGTCAATTGTCCGTCCGCCGCGCGGATAATCAGTTCTGTCGGCACACCCCGCAAAATCGCCTGCGCGCGCGCCTTGCCGCACGCTTCTTCGATGTCGCTGACAGCCTGGCGCAAGGAATCCTTTTGCAGCGAGCGAACGAACGGGGGCACCCCCATCGCCAACACGATTGCCAGAATGCCGATGACAACCATGATTTCGATGAGCGTGAAGCCCGCGCCGGGCGCCTGCGACGCCCGACCGCAACGCTGAACTCTAGCGCGGCATCTCATTGGCGATTGATGTTTGCAATGATGCCAAACAACGCTGATAGAATGCTGAAGAGAAGGAAGCCCACGCCGACGGCCATCACGATGATCATGGCCGGTTCGATAAGGTTGGTCATGACCCGCAACGCGATGGTCAATTCATTTTCGTACGCGTTGGCCACGTTCTGGAGTGCGCCGGGCACGTCACCGGTCTCCTCGCCGATTTTCACCAGGTCAATCATCAGTTGTGGAAAGATTTTGCTCCGCGCCAGCGGTTGCGCCAGCGTCTTGCCGTCCGTCACGTCCTCACGCGTCCGCGCGATGGCGTCTTTCATGATGCGATTCGGTATGACTTGCTCGGTGATCTTTAGCGCCGTCAACACGGGCACCCCGTTCTGCAGCAGAGTGGCCAGCGTGCGGGCGAACTGGGCAAACAGGTTCAATTTGACGACCTTGCCAACCACGGGCGCTGTCATCTTCCAACCGTCGAGTTTCCGGCTGCCGGCTTGGGTTGATTTGAAACGAAGGAACAGGATCGTCAGCACAAAAACAGACAGTCCGATAAACAACCAGGTTGTCCCTTTATTGAAGAAGTCGCCAAAATTCATCACCGCGCGCGTTGACCACGGCAGCGACGCATTCATCCCCTGGAAGATGGACATGAACCGCGGCAGCATGAAGGACATGAAAAAGACGATGATCAGCACACCGACGCACGCCACGATGCACGGATATATCAATGCCGAGACAAATTTCGACTGCACGTCAGCGAACCGCTCGTAATGTTCGGCCACGCGCCGCAACACTTCCACCAGTGCGCCGCTTTGCTCTCCCGCCCGGACCATGTTCACGTACATGTCGGAAAAAATCACCGGGTGCCGCCCCATCCCGTCCGAAAGGCTCCGGCCTTCCATGACGTCCTGTTTGAGTTGTTTGCTCACTTCGGGAGAAATGCCCTTGGACTCCAGATGGGACAGGCTGTTCAGCGCCACCGTCAACGGCATGCCCGACTGCAGCAGGTTGGCCAACTGCTGCGTGAACGTGGCCAGTTCCTGGAGCCTGGGTTTGCGCTGACGATTCAAAAACGCGCGCAGAGCCGGAGGCAAAACGCCCGCTGACGACGCGGCCTTGCGCTCGGCGCGCTCCGCTTTGGCAACCGCCGCTCCCTTCGCCGCTTCGACCGCGACGGGAAAAAGGCCGAGCCGCTCAATCTGCGTCAGCGCCGCAGTGCGGTCGGCAACTTCCAAAACTCCTTGCACCACTTCGCCGGAGCGACGCCGGGCCTTGTAGGAAAATTGTGCCATAAATCCAGGTATTCATAACCGCGGCATGAGAATAGTTGCCAGCGCAAATGACGACCCGCGCAAGGTCACCCATGAATCCCAGGCGGTCGAGTCACCGCAACCAGGCCAAAGCCGGGTCAAATCGCTCGCCGCCCATTCAACGAAATCGCCTCGTTCAAACTCCCCTGCCGATAGCCGTGCAGGTCCAGCGTCACGTGCGCATAACCCATTTTCTTCAGCGCCTCGCCCACGCGGAGAAAATTCTCGCCTGCCAAAAGTCTCGGCAACTCCGCGATGCCCACTTCAATGCGCGCCAAGCTCGTTACAGCGTTAAATCGTTGAATCGTTGAATCGTTGCCTTCCGATTTAACTATGCAACGGTCTAACGATTTAACGTTTGAATGCAGTTCATGATGCCGCACGCGCACGTCGTGAAATCCCAGGTCGCGTATGAAATTCTCGGCTTGCTCGATCATCTTCAGCTTCTCCTCCGTTACCGGTTCGCCCCAGGGAATGCGCGAACTGAGGCAGGCCATTTGCGGTTTGTCCGCCGTCGGCAATCCCAGCCGAGCGGACAGTTCGCGGATTTCCTGCTTGGTCAGGCCGACTTCCTTCAGCGGAGCGCGCACCTGAAATTTCGCTGCCGCTTGCGCTCCGGGTCGGAAATCGCCGACGTCGCTCGCGTTTTCGCCGTAAGCAATCACGGCGAAACCTCCTGCCACCGCGATGGGCGTCAGTTCCTCGAACAACTCGTGCTTGCAGAAGTAACAGCGATTGTTCGGGTTCGCGACGTAATTCGGATTTTCAAACTCGGCCGTCTTCACGACCCGCGCGGGGATTTGAAACCGCCTCGCGATCGACAAGGCCTCCTCCAATTCGCGGCGCGGCAAGCTTGGCGAGTCCGCGATGACTGCCAGCAATTTATCTCCCAAGACCTCTCGCGCGACGTGGGCGAGAAAAACGGAATCCACTCCGCCGGAATAGGCCACCAGGCAGGAGCCGTAGGAGCGGATTAACTCGCGCAGTCGTTCAAGTTTGCTCAGTGCCACAGCCGGAAAGTGGCATCTCGAAGATAAATTGTCGAGGCCGCTAAAAGCAGTTTCATCAGCTTTCCCCCGCGCAAAGTCCGAAGGCGTTTGCGCCTGGAGAACTTCAAGCCGCTTACTTCTGAGCGGCCCTGCCACCCGACGCCGGATTGGTCCGGGGAACGTCCTCGATGAAATAATACGGGGCGCCGTGCTTCCTGGGCCATTGCGGCCTGGCATCCTTGGGCCACGTGTATTCGCATTCCTGGCAGTAGAATTCTTTGTCGATAATGTGCAACAGACTCGCCAGCCCCACCAGATTCGGCAAAAAGAACTTTCGCGTGAACTGCGGGTACTCCACGCGCGATGAGCTGCATTGCGGACAGCGAACCGCGTCCCGTAAAATCCCCTCGCCGGCGTCCCACTCCCTGATCCGCTGCCGCGCCTTCTCAAAATCCCTTTTGTGAACTTTGAGGCGGATGCCCGCGATCGGCTTGGTCACGAACCAAACCCATTCGTATCTGGATTCGTCGCAAATTTCGGCATGGATGCCTGCTTTTTCGAGTTTCTGTTTGAGGGGTTCGGCCTTGGATGGCTCGTTGAAGGTAGCAACGGTAACCATGTTCATACGGACATATTACTCTTGTTTGCCCTAAAAGCAACCAACGGCGCCAGTTGCTTTCCAGAATGAACTGTCACTGTTGCTCCACCATCCGATCAAGATCAGTCCGGGTGTCGATCTCGCGGAGAATTCTTTTCTTGTCCACGAGCCGCCGCGTAGGAACGCTATTGATGCCAAAGCCTCTCTCGCAAACGCCCGCGTTAACGCAACTTCATCAATTTTCCCTTTGTCATCCCATTAGCTTTAGTGAACAATCTGAACTAAACCCTGAACGATAGGAACTTCATGAAAACTCTTTCACCTCGACTGGTAAAGGTGGCCTGCGTGCCCATCGTATTTCTCGTTGGATTGGCGTTTTTCTCCGCCAGACCCGCTCTCGCCGGAGCCGACGATGGCGGCAAACTGCGCATCATCTGTTTCGGCGCGCATCCCGACGATTGCGAGCTTCAAGCTGGCGGTGTGGCGGCGATGTGGGCTGCGCAGGGGCACAAGGTGAAGTTTGTTTCTGTGACGAACGGCGATATCGGCCACTGGCGGGAGGCTGGCGGCCCATTGGCGCTCCGGCGCAAAACTGAGGTCGAAGCCGCCGCCAAAATTCTCGGCATCACGACGGAGGTGTTGGACATCCATGATGGCGAGCTTTTGCCCACTGTGGAAAATCGCCGCATGCTCACGCGCCTCATCCGGGAATGGAAGGCCGACATTGTGATGGGCCCGCGCCCGAACGATTACCATCCCGATCATCGCTATACAGGCGTGCTGGTCCAGGACGCCGCCTACATGGTGACCGTTCCGTTTTTCTGCCCTGACGTTCCGGCGCTGAACAACAACCCGGTCTTCCTTTACTACCCCGACTCGTTTCAGAAACCGAACCCATTTCAGCCCGAAATCGCGGTTTCCATTGACACGGTCGTACAAAAGAAACTCGACGCGCTCGGCGTGATCATCTCGCAGTTCTACGAAGGCGGCGCCAACGGCTCCGCCGATTTGCTGCCTGCCGATCCGCAAAAGCAGAAGGAACGTCACCAGCAGGTCCGCGACGGCTTCGCCAGGCGCAATCAATCAACTGCGGACCGCTTTCGCGCGAAGCTTGAGGAGTGGTACGGCAAGGACCGCGCCGGGAAGATCAAATACGCCGAAGCGTTTGAAATCTGTGAATACGGTCGGCGCCCGGACAAAGCAGAACTGGCCAAGCTGTTTCCGTTCTTTGGGGAATAGATGCATTTGGCGAATTTCGCGTGCTTCGCACTTTGAACTGGTGTTACCAAACTTTGTCGCATATGGCTGATCTTGATGTGGAACCGATCCATGGCTCCGACTCATGTTCCAATTTTTGGAGCTGTTCCCTCTCCACAGTGCGCTGAAATCCTAAGGCTAAGTGGTCTATTTCATAAATACGCACACGTTCGCGGCAATGGATTTTGGGCGGAGGCTAGGCGCGAGCGACGAGCATATCCCGCAGTGGATCTGTAAGGAGCGAGCAACAACGCCTCCGGCCAAAAGACATGCCGCCCTGCGGGTTGCGCCCAATTTGACCCGTGGCTTCGTTGCTCGGTCGGTCGAGTATCGCTGCGGATACACTCCCTCCCTCGCGCCTCGCCACGGGTCAAATTGGGCGCAACGAACGTGTGCGTATTTATGAAATAGACCACTAAGTTTAGCCTGAATCACCGGCACCCGCCGAATCGAGTATCGCGTTGATGGATTCCAACGCATTCCCTTCGAGGCGGTTATTCACGTAAATGAACGCGTGGGTTCGCTGCCCGGACGCCGTCGTTGTCCGGATCAATTCGGCCGCGGCCGCGCGTCCCTCGGGATAAGGCCCCTTGACGCGGTCATAAGGACTGAAAAGCTTGACCGCATCTTCGTATTTACAGCCCGGCTTGAGGAGAAACCTGGCGCCGAAGAACTCAGCGCACGTTCGGCTTTGCGGAATCGCGATTTGCTCACTCACCGGCGGCATGTCGGTCCAACTGTTGTAAATGTGCGCCACGCCGCGCCGCGCCAGCGTCGAAAAATATTCTTCGCGCAGAAAATCGCGGTTTCGAACCTCGACGCCGTAGCGCCAGCCTTTCGGGAGCCCGACGAGAAATGTGTCCAGCGCCTCGACAAAATCCCGCCCGCGGGCAAAGTCGCCCGGATTGAAACGCGAGAATTCAAAAAGGAGCAATCCAATGTTTGGCCTGAAGGGTTCGCAGACGGCCAGAAACGCCGATGCAAAAAGGTCCGCGTTCAAAAAGTTAGGATTGACTTTGCCCGCGCGAGAACCAAAGCGCGGCAGATTTGGGAAGGTCTTTACGGTGATTTCATCGGTGACCTTGAGCGAGAAAAGGAACTCGGCCGGCGCATCCGCCACGAGCCTCTCCCAGAACTGCTCGTCTGGAAATCTGTAGTAGGCCGCATCAACCGACACAGTCTTGAACACTTCTGCATACTCTGTGAGACAAAGCCTCTCGAAACGCGATTCTGAAAACCTCCCGTGCCAGACATAGCGGGCGTCGTCGTAAAGCAAGCCCCGCCAGCCGGGGTACTTCCAGGAAGAGGTGCCGATAAGCACACCTTTACCCGCCAGTTCGGAAATCGCCTTCTTCACTTTGTCACGTTCGAATTGCACGGGTCTTTGTAGCATCTCAGTTTTTAGTTTCTATCGCCCGACAGAGCCGCCTCGTGGCTCGGCAGCCAGCCATAGGCCGCAAGAAATCGCTGCAACTGCGGACTGTCAAACGACAGCGGCGGCAGCCAAAGGCGAAGGGGCGTGCGCTTCCACCAGGCCCCGCTTGGATCGGCTGGCGGCGCAAACGTAGTAGAGACAGGTCAGATCGCGCCAGCAGGGGTCGCCGCGAATTTTGATCAGGCCCGCGCCAAACATGATCCGAAACGCGAGCCAGCGGAACAACCAGACAACCAGTCTGGGAGCTGGCCGGCGCGCAAACGGACGCCAGTCCAGGAGCGGACAAAGGAAGATCGCGAGAAAACCGGTTTCCAAAAGCTGGATTTCCCAGCCATACGAATACCAGTCTTGACCAAGGTCAATCCGTCCTGCCCAACAACTGGTCGAGCTTGTCACGATGCGACCGGCTCAAGGTCAGCCGCATGCCGGTGCGCAGGATGACGGCATATTCACCGTGAAACATGGGCTGAAGTTCCTTGATGCGTTCAATATTGACGATCGTCGAACGGCTGATGCGCATGAATTTATCCGCGGGGAGTTGGCCCTCCAACGCGGCCATCGTCTCGCGGTGCAGATGGGACTCGTTTCCGATGTGGAGTTCCACGTAATTGTCTGCGGCTTCGATCCAGTCAATCTCATCGATTTTCAAAAACAACACCTTGCCTCCGGACTTGACGGCCAGGCGTTCCGGATGCTTTACGCCGGTCTTGAGATCGGCGAGCAGTTCGGAAATCTGGTGGCTGAGCTCGCCCGTTTGCTGGCGTTGGATGCGATCACGGGCGCGCTCCAATGCCTTTTTAAAACGCCCGCTGTCGAACGGCTTCAGCAAATAATCCAGCGCGTGGACCTCAAAGGCGCGCAACGCGAACTTGTCGTGGGCCGTCACGAAAACCACGGCGGGCCTCGCCTCGCTCTCCAGTTGTTCCAGCACACCGAAACCGTCCAGCTCGGGCATCTGCACGTCGAGAAAAACCAGGTCGGGTCTGTCTTTGCTGATGGCGGCCACTGCCCCGCGGCCGTCGGCGCACTCGCCGATGATTTCGATGTCGGCCTCCTTTTGCAGCAAGGCGCGAATCCGCTCCCGCGCCAGCGGTTCGTCGTCAACAATGAGTGTCCGAATTCTCACGCGTATGGAGTGAAGGCGATGGCTTTGATCTTCGGCTGGAGTCCGAGCCGCCGGGAGCGTGTTGAGCCGTTGAACTGCACGCGTCAACGCGAGCAGTTCGTTTAGGGGTAGGGCCGTTGATTGATCGTCAGCCAGTAATAGCCGATATCGCCGATGACTTGGGCGAACTTTTTGCTGTCGGCCGGTTTGACCACGTAGCTGTTCACACCCAGTTTGTAGCTCTCAATGCTCTGGATTTCCTCGCGCGACGAGGTGAGGACAACCACCGGGATGACCTTGGTTCGTTCGTGCGCTTTCAGTTCGCGCAGCACGCTGAGCCCACTGACCTTGCGCAACCTCAAATCCAGCAGGATCAACCTCGGTGTGTTCGCCGGCTCCCATTCGCCGTAGAGATTGGTGGCGAAAATAAACTCCAGCGCTTCGTCGCCGTCAATCACGTGGAACACCCGCTCGCCAATATTGCGCTGCTTCAGCGCCCGCAGCGTCAAGGCCGCGTCGTTGGCGTCGTCCTCGACCAACAAAATATCCACCGCTTTGTCTTGAATCATCATGCCAAACCGGACTCCTCGTTGACAACTGCGCTGGCGAACGCGTCCCTGAATTCCTCGAGCCGCGGTTCCTGAAATTGTCTCTCTGCATCGCCAAGCCTGCAACAAAAAAATCAGGAGAAACCCCCACCGGCGCATTTTGACACTGCCCCCGCGGCGTCCCCGCATCAGGGGCAGATACTTCTATCACTATCTGCCGAAGCCGTCGCAAGTCGCGCAAAGTTTGTGGTGGCACAGGCGTCTCGCCCGCGTGTTCCAGCAGGATTTCATGGCGCCAAAACCGAAACTCACGGGCGAAACGCCAGTGCCACTACTTTGGTTGGGACGCCAGTTGGCCAGTTGCGCTGCGAAGTGTCTGCGTGTCTTTCAGCGCGCGAAAGGGCAGTTCCAGGCGGACCGCCAGTCCTCCCCCTGGTGCTTCGCCGAACGCGAAACTATGTTTCTCCCCGTAAAGTTGCTCCAATCGCGCTCGGGTGTTGGATAATCCAACGCCTTCCTCCAGCTTGCCATTCGCATTCTCCACGAGCGGCTGCAGCACGAGGTTCGGCACCAGCGCGTCGAGCGTGTCCGGCGCGACGTCCATTCGCACCGCCAGCCGGTCACCGAAGCGGGTTTGTTCGATTTCCAGATAACGCTCCAGAAAATCCAGCTCCTGCCGCAGCGGCACTTCCTGGGCGTCGGTGCTCTCCAGCGCGTAACGCAACAAATCACTCAGACGCGTAATCATTCGGTCCGCCGCTTCAACTTCTTTATGCATCAGTGATGAAATCGCGTGCAGGGTGTTGAACAGAAAATGCGGATTGAGCTGCATCTGGAGCGCCTGCAATCGGGCCTGCGCCAGGCGCTTTTCCAATTCCGCAGCGCGCAGTTCGCGTTCCTGTACCTGCCGGTAATAATCGAACGTGTGACTGACGCTCACGATGACCCAGTAAATGAGCAGGTTGAAATGAAACGTTTTCACGAGCAGTGGATTGAACGTTTCAGCGAACGAAGCCGGCTTGCCGACCGTCAGACTTTGCAACTGCCCCACCCACGCCCGCAACGTCATGTAACCAAGCGAAAACACCGCGCTGGCCACCAGATGAATCCCCACGTTACGAAGCCATTTCACGTCGTCAAATCGGAACCGGCGCGCCAGTTGAACAATCGGCAGCGATACGGCCGCCCAGACATACCAGTCGCCGAGCGACCAGCTTACCGCCTGGCCCCAGGTCACCGGACGCGCCGCCTTGTAGCTCGACAAATAAAACTGGCTGGCAAACGAAAGCCCGATGAGCGTCCAAAACAGAAAAACCAGCGCCCAGCGGAGCGGACGATTTTGGATGAAGGTCCCGCGGGTCACAGCGCCACATTTTTGCCGTAATTACTCGAATGGAACAGAACTAAATTCAATCCCGCCCTCGTCAATGACGACTTTCCCCCCAATCCGGCCCGCTCCCTTGGGGAGAATTTCCCCGAGAAGATTCGCGCGTTGAACCCCTGAACCGTAGCCGCCGACGTCAGTCGGCGCTAATCCTTTGCCTCGAAAGCAACCAAGTGCGCCGACTAACGTCGGCGGCTACTACCCCACCGCGCTCCTTATCAGACTCTGGCAACGGGCGGACAACTGTGGTTGACTCCGCAGGTCCTAATCGAGCTTACGTGCCATGAGCAATGAACCACCGGACCGGAAAGACGAACTGGCCTCGAACGATGACGCCATCGTTGGCCGCGCGTTTCGCCGGTCGTTGGTGGTACTGTTGCTCGTCGGCGCTGTCGTCGCCGGCATCTCCTTTCTCCTGGAACGCAAACAATCCGCCCCGCAACCTCAAGTCAGCGAACTGGAGGCGCCGACGTCGCGTCAATTGCCGTTCGACAGAATTCCCGTCGCCAGATTCACCGACATCACCCGGGAAGCAGGCATTGGCTTCGTCCACAACAACGGCGCTTACGGCGACAAGCTGTTGCCGGAGACGATGGGCGGCGGGGTTGCCTTCTTCGATTTCGACAACGACGGCGCTGCCGACTTGCTCTTCATCAATTCCACCTATTGGCCCGGGCATGTTCCCGCCGGCAAAAAAAACACCACCGCCGCTTTGTATCACAATGACGGCAAAGGCCACTTCATCGATGTCACCGCCGGCTCCGGGCTCGAGGTGAGCTGCTACGGCATGGGCGTGGCGGTTGGGGACTACGACAACGACGGCCTGGAAGACCTGTTCATCACCGCGGTCGGCGGCAATCATCTGTTTCACAACGAGGGGAACGGCAAATTCAGAGAGGTGACCGCGCCGGCAGGTGTCGGAGGTTCAACAAACGACTGGAGCACGTGCGCGGCGTGGATTGATTATGACAACGACGGCAGACTCGACCTGTTCGTCGGCAATTACGTCGCGTGGTCCAAGGAAATTGATTTTCAAGTGGACAATCGGCTGGTCGGAATCGGGCGCGCCTACGGCCGGCCAATGAACTTTCCCGGTTCCTTTCCGCAGCTTTATCACAACGATGGCAACGGACGTTTCAGCGACAGCTCGGCGACGAGCGGCATCCAAATCAAAAACAAAGCAACGGGTTTGCCGATGGCCAAGACGCTCGGCGTCGCGCCGGTGGATTTGGACGGCGACGGGTGGATGGATTTGGTCGTCGCCAACGATACCGTGCAAAACTTTGTTTTCCACAACGAGCGCAATGGCACGTTCAAGGAAATCGGCCCGACCTCAGGCATCGCTTTCGACAGCTACGGCGGCGCGCGCGGCGCGATGGGCATCGACGCCGGGCGGTTTCAGGAGGACAACTCGCTCGGCATTTCGATCGGCAATTTCGCGAATGAAATGACCGCCTTTTACGTTTCGCAAAACGACCCGCTGATCTTCACCGATGAAGCCATCGCGCAAGGGATCGGCCCGGCGAGCCGACAGTCACTGACCTTCGGCGTGTTTTTCTTCGACTACGACCTGGATGGCTGGCTCGATTTGTTGACGGCCAACGGTCACATCGAAGAGGACATCGAAAAGGTCCCGCAACGCCAACGCTATCGCCAGCCCGCGCAACTGTTCTGGAACGCGCGCGGAGTCAACAAAACGGCTGGCTTCGCGGCTGTCCCCCCGGAAAACTGCGGCAACGACATCTTCAAGCCTGTGGTCGGCCGCGGCTCGGCATTTGCCGACATCGACGGCGACGGCGACCTTGACGTTGTGCTCACGCAAATCAACGGCCCGCCGCTGTTGCTCCGAAACGACCAGGAGTTGCACCATCATTGGCTGCGCTTCAAACTTGTTGGGACCAGGTGCAACCGCGACGCCATCGGAGCGTGGGTCAGACTTCGCGCCAACGGCCAGATGCAGTGGCGCCAGGCGATGCCGACGCGCGGTTATCTTTCGCAATCGGAACTGCCCGTCACCTTCGGCCTCGGCAAAGCGGAACGTGTCGATGAAGTCATTGTGGTGTGGCCGGACGGTACCCGACAAAAAATCGAGTCAGCGCAACTTGACGCTGTGAACGTGGTCCGGCAATCGCGTTGAGTTGTTGAAAGGTTGTCGCTCGCGTGAACAGTAAGCGTAAGCGTAAATGGGTCTAGGAAACGTGAGAAACGGGAACGGGAACGGGTCAGTCCCTGCTATTTGTCAATTTTCGGCTTGATACCTGGCCTGTCGGACCGATTCTGCCGCACGGTTTAGCGCGCAAACTTCGGATTCAGTGCGTGTTTGGTGTGTGCAAAACAACCGGCGCTATTCTCCGAGGGGAAGGCAGAAGCCGGCGCCGGACGCTGGACGAAGCCAACGCCCATCGAATTTCCCCGCGCGTTTTGGCCAACCTGTGCAAAACACAACATGGTGGTCCGCTGCTTTTGGCTGAATCCGACGGTAATTCGCTCCTGTAAACTTCATTGAAGCTCGTTTTGCTGACGCGTCTGCAAGGAAATTCAAGTGAATCGCCACGGTTATGAACGGCATTCATCCAGCCGATTAAAACAAAGAAACCGTCGATGCTGTTCGTCGGTCTCCTGGCTGCTAAATGCTCCGGCGGTATTGTGTGATGAATGACTGTGACCGCAAAGCACTGACAGCAGGATCGGCCGCAGCGCTGGCTGTGATGGGGGGTATCTGGCTTGGCTCGTGCAAACTCAAACACTTCGACCCGGCGCTGGTCTGGTATGCGATCGGGTCGGTTCTCGCCGCGTTCGCCGTCGGTTATCGCTTCACTGTGTGGACGCAACGCCCGCCCTCTCGCATGTATTTCCAGCGGGGCCTGCAACTGCTCGTTCGCCGCAATTTCAAGCTTCAGGTTTCAGGTTTTAAGCCTGATACGACAGTCATTTCACGCTTCAACGTTCCAACGTTTCAACGTTTCAACGCTTCAACAACTTCCTCACCCGCGCTCACGATCGGCCACTCACTGGCCTCGGACTTCGTCGCGCAAAACTTCATCCGTCGCCGCAGTGTCTATCGCTGGATCATGCACCTCTGCCTGTCCGGCGGCTGCACGCTCGCTTTTGCCATCACGTTTCCGCTCGTGTTCGGCTGGGTGCATTTCGAGTCGTTCGCCAACAACGCAGAGATGTATCGCATGAATCTATTCGGCTTCAATGTGGACTCGTTCAACGTTCACAGCGCGAAGGCGCTTGTGCTCTTCAACGCGTTGAACATTTCCGCAGTGCTCGTGTTGATCGGCCTCCTCATGGCCGCGATTCGTCGGATGACGAATGCCGGCGAACGCGCGGTGCAAACGCTCTCCGAAGACATCCTGCCGTTGATTCTCAT
>QHNT01000441.1 GCA_003218515.1 Verrucomicrobiota bacterium
CGTTCTGGCTCACCACCGCCTCTGATCCGTCCGGTTTTGATCTAACATCTTTTCCGGTTTTGAACTTCCGCCGACACCGAATCCGTCGCGGCTTGCATCGCCATGCTCAATCCCGGTAAATGGAAGCATGTCATTGCCGCCTGACGCCGCCGAAAAACAGAACAAAGAAGCGCCGGTGCCGAGCGATTTCATCCGCGAAATCGTCGCTGTGCACGTGGCCGAAGGGAACCAAGTTCACACGCGCTTTCCTCCGGAGCCCAATGGCTACCTGCACATCGGCCACGCCAAATCGATTTGTTTGAACTTCGGCATCGCGCGCGAATTTGGCGGTATCTGCAATCTCCGTTACGACGACACGAATCCGACGAAGGAAGAAGTCGAATATGTCGATTCTATTTTCGAGGATGTCCGTTGGCTGATCGGCGGCTGGGCCGATCACTGCCTGGGGCTGAAACCAAAAGGCAAGACGCCAGACACAATGACAGTCGAGGGCAAATCAGATTTTTATTTGGCCCCTGTCACTGGCGGCGCGTCCACCAAAGTGGGACAGACTTCCAGCCTGCCTCCATCTTCAGGCGAAAAAGTCAGAGACAGGCAAGATGCCTGTCCCACTCTGGAACCGTTCTATGCGAGTGACTACTTCGACCAGCTCTATCAATACGCCGTCGCTCTCCTCAAAAAGGCCAAAGCCTACGTCTGCGATCTTTCGTCCGAGGACATGGACAAATACCGCGGCGTCCCCGACCGTCCCGGCAAAGACAGCCCGTTCCGCAATCGTTCCATTGGAGAAAATCTCGACCTTTTCACGCGGATGAAGAACGGCGAGTTTCCCGACGGCGCGTGCACACTGCGCGCCAAAATTGACATGGCGTCGCCTAATATTTGGTTGCGCGATCCCGTCCTCTACCGCATTCGCCACGCGGAACACCATCACACCGGCGGCAAATGGCGCATCTACCCGATGTATGACTTCGCCCATTGCCTGAGCGATTACCTCGAGGGCATCACGCACAGCATCTGCACGCTCGAGTTCGAGGTCCACCGCCCGCTTTACGATTGGATTCTGGAAAACCTCGACCTGCCGCGTCCGCTGCCGCACCAATACGAATTCGCCCGCCTCAGCCTTGGCTACACCGTGATGAGCAAGCGCAAGCTGATGCAGCTCGTGAACGACGGGCTCGTGTCCGGCTGGGACGACCCGCGCATGCCCACCATCAGCGGCCTGCGCCGTCGCGGCGTCACCGCCAGCGCGTTGCGCGCGTTCGCCTACCACATCGGCATCACGAAATACAACGGTCTCACCGACGTGGCTGTGCTGGAACACGCCATCCGCGAGGACCTGAACCAACACGCGCTCCGCCGCCTCGTCGTGCTGCGTCCGACCAAAGTCGTCCTCACGAATTTTCCCGAAGGCAAAACCGAGGAACTCGACGCCACGAACAATCCTGAAGACCCGAACGCCGGCACGCGCAAGGTTCCCTTCAGCCGCGTGCTGTACATCGAGCAGGACGATTTCACGGAGACTCCGCCGCCGAAATATTTTCGGCTGCGACCCGGCGGGGAAGTGCGGCTCAAATACGCCTACATCATCCGGTGCGACAAAGTCGTGAAGGATGCCTCCGGCAGGATCGTAGAACTACACTGCACCGCCGACCTCGACAGCAAGAGCGGGGGCCCCAATTCCGGGCGTAAAGTCAAAGGAACCATTCACTGGGTCAGCGCCGCGCAGGCGATTGAAGCCGAGGTGCGCCTCTACGACCGGTTGTTCACCGTGCCCGAACCCGACGCCGCCGGCGATTTCAAGCAGCATCTCAATTCGCGCTCCCTCGAAGTCGTGACGGCGAAGTGCGAGCCGGGTTTGAAAGACGCGAAGTCGGAGCTGCGGTATCAGTTTGAACGGCTCGGTTACTTCTGCCTGGACTCCGGCCATCAACCATCAACGACCAGCCATCAACTCGTTTTCATCCGCACGATCACGTTGAGGGACGCCTGGGCGAAGGAGGCACAGAAGGCGTAGCAAGTATGAATGAAGCTGGACAACGCGAAGATTTTCTCGCAGCGGAAGGCATCGAAGAATTGCGCTTCTGGAATCATCAGTGGCTGAAGAATCGCGAAGGTGTGTTGCTGGAAATCTGGAACGGGTTGCACCGGCGGACCGGTTGCGTGGCGGTGATGCGCAAGGTGCAGAATCACCGCTACATTCCACCGCAGGTCGAGCAACTAAAGGGATCATTCAGGCAATCCACGTCATAAAGACGCTGGAAACCTCCTCTCCCCGGCCCTCTCCTCCGGCTTCGCTCGGAGGAGAGGGAGTCAAGCGCACGCTAACTGGACTGATTCCCTCTCCCCGCGAGGAACGAGCGGGGAGAGGGACAGGGAGAGGGGCTTGTGTTTCAGTGTCGTTTTCCTACGCTTGGCCGCATGAATCCCAGAGCAAACGCCCGGCGTCTCCGACACGAACAGACTAAGGAGGAAAAAGAATTGTGGCATGCGTTGCGGGCGGGACGTTTCGCCGGCTTCAAATTCCGCCGCCAGCATCGGGTTGGGAAATACTACCTCGACTTCTATTGTCCCGCTGCAAAGTTATCGGTCTGGAGCCTTTTATTCCCTTGCCAAGCGGCGCGCTGGTGTTCCATCTAGCGTGCGGACGCGGAGAATAATTTCCTCGCACGTCCGCGCCAGCGGGAAAACGTTTACCCATGAACGGAACACAAAAGGAAATCGTTGCCATCGTAATTTTCTCGTTCACCTATCTGCTCATCAGCGGGCGGCGGCTGAAGGTCTTGCCGCTGAATCGTCCGGCGGCCGCGCTGCTGGGCACCGTGCTCATGGTCGTGTGCGGCGTGCTGACGCCGGAGCAGGCCTATCGCGCGGTGGACTACAACACGCTGGTGCTGCTGCTGGGCATGAGCCTGCTTTCGGCCTACTTTTATCTCGCCGGCTTCTTTGATTGGACGGCCGACCGGGTGTTGAAGGCTGCCAGGACGCCGCAACGCCTCTTGTTCCTGCTCATCCTCGCGTCGGGCACGCTCTCCGCGCTGCTGGTTAATGACACGGTCTGCT
>QHNT01000346.1 GCA_003218515.1 Verrucomicrobiota bacterium
GGAATCGCGAGGGTCGTCAACAACCCGATCAGGGATACGCTGATCATGATTTCCAAAAGCGTAAAGCCAGCCGGGTAAACTCTTCTCGTGCGCATTTTTTTTTGTTCCAATTCTCGTCGAGTTTGTTCAGTCCCTGGCGCCCTTTGGCAACCGGGTCAATAGCTCTTTAGCACTCCGGGTGCCGCGTAAAGAATTCCGACGCCTTTGACGAATTTGCTTCCGCCATTCCAGTCGATCAGTCGCCTGACTTCCTGCTTACAAACACCTGATTTCAAATGAGAACGATGACTTCCAGACTCGCCAAAAACGGACAATCGCCGACGTCGAGACAGCATCGTAATGGACTTGCTCACAGGACCCCCGAATTGCAAAAGACATTGCATTTGCAATGAGAATGCAGAGAGCCCAGCCGTGTGATCGGCATGGGTGTGAATTCGTGAAATTCGCGTCAGCTCTCGAAACGAAATTCCGAACTGACAATATTGTCACGGTGCTTCTCCCACGACCGCCTTGCGCGGCAACCGTCGGGAACTTTCCATCCCGAAGAGGAAATGAAGCGCGTGCGGGACGCGCTGGCCAAACGGTTGGCTATTTGAGCGGGTAAAGAAAACAAACCAGCCATCGCTTTACCCGGCGGGATTTTGCGCGAGAATTTTATCCAACGTCGCCTTGTCAGCTTCCAGGTCCGCGGCAGGGTAATTCACCGGCACGCCGAGTTCCTTGAGAAAAGCTTCCGTCTGCCAGTAGTCGAGGCCGAGCATTTCGCCGACTTGTCGATGCGAAAGGCGCCCCGCGCGATAACCTTCAATGGCCGCGTGTTCCACGACGTGACGGCCCACGTCCTCCGGGGTCTCTCCCCATCGCCGCGCGACTCGATCAGGCATGTTGACAGTGAATTGCATAACGTCCGTCAGTGTAGAGGTTCCGAAGCAGTAGTGGCAAGAAGGCGAAACACGGGAATTGCACCTGCCAGTCGCGTTGCTCACCACTGTCCTCCGCGCTGTCGCCGGAGGAGCGCGCCTTGCACGCTCGCCCAATCGTAAAGGCAGCGCCTGCCGATCTTGATGTAGGGAAGCAGTCCCTTGGCTTTCCAGTTGCCCAGAGTGCGACGGCTGATTGGCAGTCTCGCCAGCAGTCGCTTTTCGTCAATGAAACCCGTATCGCCTGAAGTTGGTTGATTTCGTTCGCTGCCATTTTCCGGCACGCACAAACGGTCGGGCGGCATTCGGGTGACGCCCCAAAAATCTTTCTGCTCACTGTTCACAAATCCCGCTTTGGGTTCATTTGGCACAAAATTTATGCGAAGGCGGGACAGCTCGGGTGTATCACATACACTTTCGCACTCCGGGTAGCGTTCGAAAGACAAACGAGAGCCGCCTGCTGCCCCTGACGTATTCGGAGTGAAATCTGTAGCATTTGATCTCGCCGGCGAAAGCCGGTCTGATTACCGTGGCTCGTGTGCACGACCTCGAAGACTATTTTCAACGACTTCTCAATTGGGAAGGTCAGCCGGCAACTGCGCTTGTTGCGGCTTGGGAAGACAAGTATGTGCAAGAGATCAAAGAGGTTTTTCGCTGTGCCTTTGAGCGGGCGGCCTTTGGGGAAAAAATCCTTGAGGTCGAGGAGGATATTTCTAACCAAGCGGTCGGCAACAGGGTGGCGGAGTTCTTCACTACGGGGATAAGCCCGCATCTGAGTGCATATCGCGTTGAAATTTGCTCTGGACCGGGCTACCCAGATAAGAAATTGATTCGCAGAGAAGGCGGGAGGGTATTTGTTTTGGAGTTGAAGGCCACGAGCGAGTTCGACGCAAAGGACTCAAACCGCATCGTGCTGACTTCCTCGTCACGGAAGCTAAGACGGGATTTTCGAGCACCCATCAATCATCTGCTCGCGACTATTAGCTACCAGAAGAACGGCGTGGAGATTGTGCTTGAGCATCTACGGCTGGATTTTTTGGAGCCTACGACACCGGTTGATATGCGGTTGGAAGGCTCTGTGAGCCAGAAGGCTCTTGCGCGAGCGGCGCATCAGAATGTGACATTCTGAGATAAGCGATGAAGCCTAGCAGAACGCTAACCTGGGACATCGGAGAAGTTGCCGCGCGGCGCTGAAAATCGACACTGGCAGCGTGCGTGAGTACTTCACAGACGGCCGGCGAGTAGCCTTCCTGATTGAGCGCCGAATCGCGCATGAGGAGGGATTCAGACTGGCACCAAGCGAGGGCGCAGCCTTTGACCTGGTGAACGGGAATGGGGCGAGTTGGGAGGTCAGGAATATCACCCGGTCTGGTATTTATTTCTGCCCGAGCTATATGGTTGGTTCAGGGCGGTCCTTCGACACCGCTGGGTTTCTAAAGAAACTGCAGGGGATTGCGGGGTATATTGTCACAGACATTGAATCGTTTCCGACGGTGCCATATTGGATTCTGAGCCGAGGCATCGTCGAGCAATGGTGGCGAGCAAACCGACTGGGCTCGGGGACGAAGATTTCTCGCGATAAAATGTTGGAGCTGCTTAGATTGCTGCCGTGACATTGCTGCAAGAGAATTTGGAGTTTGGATTTGAGCTTCAGCGTGTGCATGTTGCACTGCTGAAGGCCCCGCTAACGGAGCAGCTTCTTGGATTTAAGGAGTTCGGAAAAAACACACAAACCATTGAGACTGTGGCGACGACGTTCGGCGGGGATCAGGTGCGGGTGCCGACGTACGTCAACGAGTTTTGGACCTCCAAACAACGGGCAGCCAGCAGTCTGCACGAAGTTTCGTATCGCGCCTGTTTCAAGCCGCAGTTGCCTCGTTTCTTCATCGAAAGACTGACCGAGCCGGGCGAGGTTGTGTACGACCCGTTCATGGGGCGTGGCACCACCTTCGTAGAGGCAGCACTGCTGGCCCGGGTGCCCTTTGGGTGCGATGTCAACCCGCTCAGCACCGTTTTCACACTACCCAGGCTGCGCCCGCCAACGCTTGAGCAGATTACGGCACGCCTACAGCAGATAGACTACCGTGCTGCTTGCGAGCTACCGGAGGACCTACTGGTGTTTTACCATCCGGAAACCCTCGAGGATATCTGCGCTCTGAGGAATTATCTGATCACGCGGGGCCAAGCGGGTGAAAATGATTCCATTGATGATTGGATTAAAATGGTGGCGGTGAACCGGCTCACAGGCCATTCGCCCGGCTTTTTTTCGGTCTATACCCTTCCGCCAAACCAGGCGGTGTCGGTCAAATCTCAGAGGAAGATCAACGAAACACGGGGCCAGGAACCACCACGACGCCATGTAGCCGAAATCATCGGCCGCAAGAGCCGACAACTGCTGTCCGACTGCGACGGGCGGGTAAGGCGGGTTCTTTCCGGCGTCTCCACCCAGGCGCAACTTCTGACACAGCATTCCGGCAGCGTTCCGGAGATTGCATCAGAGGCAGTTTCGCTGGTGGTCACCTCGCCGCCGTTCTTGGACGTCGTCGATTACGCCGGTGACAATTGGCTCCGTTGCTGGTTCATCGGCGTTGATCCGGCATCGGTGAAACTGACCGTGCCGAAAAAGCTGGAGGAGTGGCAGCTAGTGATGACAGAGGTCTTCAGAGAGCTGCATCGGGTCTTGCGGCCTGGGGGCCATGTCGCCTTCGAGGTGGGAGAGGTTCGGGGAGGCAAGGTGAAATTGGAACAAGCCGTGGTGCCATGCGGGATAGAGACTGGGCTGAAGCCAATACTGGTTTTGATTAATGACCAGAAATTCACGAAGACAGCCAACTGCTGGGGTGTGGAAAACAACGCAAAAGGGACAAACACCAACCGCATTGTTGTGTTCCAGAAGGGAAAGTGAGACTTTAACGAGAAGGCCAGGCATCATTTCTTTCCGTTTGCCGATGGGCACAAATCTTTCATGTAACACGCACCGCACTTCGGTTCACGCGCCTTGCACCAGTTCCGTCCGATCTCCCAGCATGGCAGGTCCATCATGCCGGGAAATTCCGGGTGAAGCGCTTTTGCCTTGTAGATCACCTGTTCGACGGTGGCGTTAGGCGCACAGAGGCCGAGGCGAGCAAACACCCGGCGGATATGCCGATCCGCTGAGATGTCTATGGAGAAGAAGTCGGCGAATTGGATTTTGAAGTCCCTCGCCAGTATGTTGACAGCCATGCTTCCGATTTTCGGGCCGACGCCGTCAAACTCAAGAAAACGATAGACGACCTCCGCGCTGGACGGGTTTCCCGCCCAAATACGGGAAGCATCGCCCCCGTACTGCTTGCTGATCCGCTGGACTGCCGAGTGGAATAACCCGCTCATCATGTCGACGAAGCGGTGGAGAGGTTCCGGCTGTGACATGAGGCGGTTCACGTCTGCCGGCGACAGTCTTAAAAGTGAGTCCAGCGAGAACCCGCCGAGTTTTTCCGCAATCCGGTATGGAATGAGCCACGCCTTTTCCGCCTTTATCTGGCGGTCCATCACACAGGCAAGAACAAAAGCGTGGGGATGTGTGGAAAGGTCGTTCAGCAGGGCATTCGCGTCGTCAAGTCTGGTGAACTGAATCAACTGCTTTGGCGCGCGGAACAATGTCTGCCCGTGCTCAACCAGTCTGTCGTGTATGGCTTTCTCGTTCATCTTACCCCGGCCAAAATCGTATTTGGCTGCATCACGAGTGTCCATTCAATCTGTCCAATCGTGTTCACGAAACGCGCAAATCGACTCTCACCTGATTCGCGGTGGACTGGCATTCGCACCCCCGTAACCTACCGTTTTTTGATAAGGCACGCCTGACCCCTTAGCCGGCTAAGGATTTGTGTCCCCGAGGCAATCGCGGTCAATACGCGGAACAGCCGCGCCATTTGCCGGAATTGTGGACGTGGCCACGATCAGTCCGCAAACGCGAACTGGCCGCACGCAGGCCACGGACACGATTGGTCCGGGTCCGCGAACAGTCCGCGACCACGCTCAGTCCACGCAAATGGCCGCGTCCATGAACTGTCAACGGCAAGGGACACAAACTGTCCGCGGACAGTCCGCAGTCGCGTATGCGGACCGGTCGCGCACAGGCTCCAAACGCAAACTGTCTGTGTCCGCGAACAGTCCGCGATCCTGTTCAGTCCGCGCAAATGGGCGCGTCCACGAACAGCCCACGTCTGCGACCAAGCACGGACAAGGACAGTCCGTGAACAGGCAACGGCACCGAGCGCGAATTATCCGCAGACGGCCCGCAATCGCGTGGAGGTCGTGCGCGTGAATCGGGTTTCGATTGTGGGTCGCCGGTCGCCGCGTCAAGGTCGTTCCGCCCTGTCTGCCCTCGGCTTCCACCTTGACCCGCCGCCCGGCTCCGGGAGTTTGCTTCTAACGTTTCACGCGCAGAAAATCTCTGGACGAGTATGAAATGTTCAGCACTGGAAAACGCCGAGTTGGTTGTCGGCATAGGCAAGGCGGCGGAACAGCCAATTCCCAGGAGGGATCGCGTCAGGCTGCGCCGCACAGTTCGGCGGAAACTTCTACCGATGTTCGTTCTGCGATCTCTGCAAGCTTCTTGTATGCGAGAACATGGATGGCTTGTGGTTCAGACGTTTGAAGCCACATTCCAGCAAGAAACAAGTGCTCCAAGCGAATGCGTCGATCTTCGATTGTGATCATGAAACCGGGCAATCTTTCCGCCAGGCGTTTTGCAAGCTTCGACACGCCCTTGATCAAAGAACCGATGACTTCGCCAGTCTTTTGTGAGTAATAGACGGTCACCAGATCATCAATCCGCTCCTCGTAGAATGGGTCCGGTTTTGCGAGGAATTCGATGCAATCCCCATCCGAATCGTAGTAAGCCGTTGGTTTGAATTCGCTGGCCGGCTTTGCCAAGAGCATCATGCGCTTGGCGAATTCCTCATTGCTCATGACTGTCATAATGCTCTCCTTTCGAATCGTTCTTCATAGTTCTCAGGCAACCTGTCATCGTTCTTGTCAGCTCTTGCCCATCGCCAATTGTAGGCGACTTTGTCCCTGTTCACAAACACCAAAAACACCTCATTTGGGTACGGCGGCTGTTCTTCGCCATTCTCGTCGAAACTGCAAGCGGGCTTCGCACAGTAACAATACCATCCAGGTATGCGTCGGTCTTCGTCCTCATCTTTGCGAAGCCCCTCGAAAATGGCTGTGGGTTGCTGCAGCGTGTAGGGCACAAGCAGCCCGCATTCTTTGGCGTGTCCGAGACTCCGCCGAGCAACCGTGTGCATCCTGCGGTGCGAAATGAGAACTTCGGTATCTTTTCCGGTCTGCGGATCGATTGCGCTGAGACTAACACGCCCTGGAGTCTCGCTGTCGCTTGCCATTAGTCCGAATGTGTTTGGCGCAGCTTTTACGGTCTGCGAAATGGGAAGTCAAGGCATCCGGCGACCCGGCGAAAAGAAGACGCAACAGATATGGCGCTGTCCCGCGACCTGCCGGAGGAACGGCTCAAGCGCGGCGACATTGTGAAGTTGGTGGAGCCAACAAGCGCCCGCCCGAAAACTCTTTGCAAGACAGCGTTGCAAAAAATTTCTCACCGCTTCATCCTCACCACACATCATGGCCGGCAAAAACGTTCTCCTAATCGAGCCAAGCTACAAAAACAAGTATCCGCCACTTGGCCTGATGAAGATTGCCCAATACCACGGTCCAAACGGTAAGCGCGACAACGTAAAATTCATTAAAGGGGAAGACCGAAGTGTTTTGGATGCCTGCTGGCACCGTATTTATGTAACGACGCTTTTCTCCTTTGAGTGGAAACGCATCTCGGAATCGATTGATTTCGCAATCGAGGCTTCCGGGGGCCAGCCCAGCAACGTCTTCGTTGGGGGAATTGCTGCGTCCCTAATGCACAAGGCGTTTGTTGATGAAGGTCGGTGGCGAGGTGTGCGCTTCATCAAGGGACTGCTGAAAGAAGCGCCGGCGGTTTCCCTGCAATTGAACGCCTTCGAGGAAGAGCTTTATTCCGATGATACGACGGGAAACCCTATTGAAGACCTGATTCCCGACTACAGCATCCTCGACCAGGTCAACTACAGATACCCTGTTCATGATGCGTACTTCGGATACGCATCGCGCGGGTGTGTCCGAAAATGCAGCTTTTGCGGTGTGCCGAAATTGGAGGGCGACCTGTACGAAACGCCCTCTCTCACGGAACTCGTCCAAGGGATAGAAAAGCTTTACGGCAGCAAGAAAGATTTGGTGCTGATGGATAACAACGTCGTGGCATCGCCGCGTTTTAAGGAGATTATCGCGGAAATCCGCGACCTTGGTTTTACGCCCAAGGCGAAATTGACGCGAGGTCGGATTCCGGCATTGCGCCGTGTCGATTTCAATCAAGGAGTCGATGCCAGAATCCTGTGCAAAGATCGGATGTTCCTTCGGGAGTTGGCAACCATCTGTATCAAACCGCTTCGCATCGCATTTGATCACACTGGTCTGAGGAAACCATGCGAGACAGCAATCCGCTTTTCTCACGACGCCGGTCTCCACGATCTCAGCAATTACATGCTTTACAACTTTCACGATTCTCCAGCCGACCTGTATCAGCGGATGCGGCTGAATATCGAACTCAATGAAGAACTTGGCATCCGCATTTTCTCGTTCCCGATGCGCTACCAACCCACCGACCGGAAAGACCGCGGCCACATCGGAGACAGATGGAACAAGTACTACCTGCGTTCGATGCAGATTATTCTCCAGGCGACTCATGGGATCGTCAGCGGCGCGCCTTCGTTTTTCAAGCGTGCGTTCGGAGACTCTCAGCAGGAATTCGAAAATTTGCTGATGCGACCCCACAAATTCATTTTCAACCGGGTTTGGTTTGAAGAATTAGGCGGGCGTCCAGAGTTCGAACAATACGTGGCGGAAGCAAAATCATTGTCGCCATCGGATAAGAACGATTTGCTCGGCGCGTTGTCAGGCTTCGAGAACAGCAAGTACGAGGCAATTCACCAGGGCATATCCAACGCAAAAGTCGCCAGGCTCTTCAGATTCTACGAACCCCTCGATGACCCCGCAGAGCGAGAGATTTGGGAAAAGCAAAAGGTGGTCCAGGACACAGCGCGGCGCATCACCGTTCCTGATGATGAGCGGGTGGAAGATGCCGGACTGGAGCTGGACGCGGTATTAGAGGAGAACTGAATGTTGGCTCTTCAAGAGAAAAGGAGTTCGCGCAAGAGGTTCACCGACCCGGTGGTTGTGGGGAAAGACCTCCTGGAGCTGCTCAGCGGCGCGATGTATATTGATCCGCTCACCATCTATCGCGAGTTTATACAGAACGCGGCGGATTCCATTGATGAGGCTAACGCAGAAGGTTTGTATTCAGGCAAAACCCGGCCGCGCATTGATATTGCCCTCGACCTTGAGGGCCGCACGGCGCGCATTCGCGACAACGGTACCGGCATTCCGCGGAATCGGGTACTGCGCAGACTTACATCACTAGGTGCGAGCAAAAAGCGCGGCACAGCAGCGCGAGGTTTCAGGGGCGTTGGCAGACTCGCGGGACTAGCTTATTGCCAAGAGCTAGTCTTCCGAACGAAATCCCTCGCCGATGACTCGGTTTACGAAATGTACTGGGATTGCCGCCGGTTGAAGGAGCTCCTAAGAAATCTCGAGCCTGACGCCGACTTGGCCTCAATTCTCCATGAGATCATTTCGCTGGATTCTGCGTCGAATGAAAATTTCCCGGCTCATTTTTTTGAGGTGGAACTCCGGCAGGTGATGCGCCACAAAAACGATCTCCTCCTGAACGAAGACGCGATCAACCGCTACCTCTCGCAGGTTGGCCCGATCCCATTCTCTCCTGAATTCGCGTTCGGTCGCAAAATTCAACAGTTCCTTGAGGAATTCAATGCGGGCAACGTTTACCGCATTTACGTAAACGATTCAAAGGAGCCCCTTGCCAGACCGTTCCAGATCGACTTTGAAGCAAAGAAAGGGATCAAGAATGCCGCGGCCGATCTCGAAACGTTTCAGATCCCCGGCATCGCCGACGGTATTGATGCGGTTGGCTGGATTCTCCACCACGATTATCTAGGCGCCATCCCTGATCATCTCGGCATCAAGGGCGTTCGAGCTCGCGTCGGAAATATTCAAGTTGGAGACGCGAACACATTCCAAAGCGTGTTTCCTGAGCCGCGTTTCAACTCCTGGGCCATCGGGGAAGTACATGTCTTGACACCGCGGATTGTTCCAAATGGAAGGCGCGTTGATTTCCAGCAGAATAGCCACTCTGCAAACCTGATCAATCATCTGATTCAGAAGGGGAAGATCATCGCGAGGAAGTGCCGGGAATGCTCAGCAATAAGGGCGCGCGCCAAATCTGGCGTCTCGGCGAGCGCGAGCGCGAGCGGCATCGACTTCGCGAAGGTCAGGACATTTCTAGGAAAGCGCGGCAAACAGAAGCTTTCGCGTGACCACCGAAAGAAGCTTAGGGAGTTCCTTACCCAACGAGGAATCACTTACGAAATGCTATTTTCAGTGTTATCCATCCTGGGAGAAGACTAGAGACCTCGAAGTAGTCCCTGCTCCAGCCACGCTTCAGAATTGTACCCTCCTACTTGGTAGGCGCGAAAAGGGCCTTGACCTCGGTTAACTTTGCTTCGTGGGCTAACGCGGGCATTTCGTCGTAGGTGAGGCCGTTGAGCATCCGTCCGGTTAGGTCCTTTCTCACGCCACCCCACTGTTTGAAAAAAAGCCTCGTCAGCAAAATCTGTGGGTTAACTCCGGCTCTGGTAGCCGACCGAGTGTGTGATACAAGGCGATTTCCATAGCCTCATAGGTCCGGAAACCATACGAGCGTCTGGTCACCACTCTGATTTTGTTGTTCAGACCCGGGCGAACGTGTCCGCGACACGCTGCGCGACGTTCAGCGGCCCAAGCACGTCACTCGGAAAAATCTGGAGCGGGTTGATGTCGATGCCATCACGGCCTGCCAGGATTTCGCGCGGTTTCGTCGCGGCGACGAATTCCGAAGGCAGGCTGTTAAGCGCAAATCCCTGCCCATAGTCGAACACGATTGACAGAATGCCGTGCTGCGCCAATTCCCCCAAGAGACAGGATATCGTATAAGTCTTCCCAAAACCGCTTTCGCCCAGCACAAGCACATGAGGGTTTGCAGCACCAGTATCCGGATCTGGATTCCAGAACGCATCTTCGCCCGTCTCCGCATCCGCACCCAGGAAGATCGGAGGCAAGTAGCGCTGGGGTCGGTGCGTGCCCTCGAGCCTCCGCAATTGGCGAAGCAAGTTGATACTTGTGCTTCTCACTTCACCCGCGCCTTCCGGGCCTTCCTCCTCGTCCGGCGGTGGGAGAGTGTACGTTCCCATCGTGACGTGCGCAGCTATCGCGGACACCTGCCCTGGAGTCACTCCCACGGCGGCGGCAATGGTGTCTCGATATTCGCCTTTAGCGAGCATATTCAACACTGCCTGCCTCTGCTGCTTTGAAATGCGTTTAGGCATTTGCTCCTGCTTTCTTCGATTTCAACTCGGCCAGCTTTTTCCGCAGCAGCGCGTTGACCAATGTGGTCCGGTCCTGAATTCGTCCATCCGATTCCATAGCGCGGAAATCTTTCCATAGATCCCGATCAATCCGCAGTGTGACCGACAGCCTATCGCACACCCGCGATCCTTTAGGCCTCCCAACGCGTCGGTCCGGCATACTCTCCCAGGCTTTCCGCGCCGCCAGGCTGAAGTTCGTCACCTGATGTGGCGTCAACTCAATCAACCTCCCACCTTTTTCGAGCCGCACCAGCAACCGACCACGATGTGATCGTTCGACGATCCCGCGCTCGCCCCGATGGACGGCCGCTTCTTTCAACCTTACTCGGTCACCAGTCTTGCCATTCATACGAAACTCAGTCTAATTAAATACAATAAATTAAATCAAGATGTAAAAACGGCTGCGTGAGGAGGAATCTCGTTGAAGTCCGTCCTGACTCCGCGACTTAAACTGTGGGTGCACAGGCAGACGATATCGATATGAAGCCCACCTACTTCAATACCGGAATTTACACGGTGCGCGACGCGGCGCGACTGACCGGCGTTTCCACGGGGGCGAATTCGACGCTGGCTGCGTGGCTGATTCTGGACGACATCATCGAGCAAGCACAACAGGCAAAGCCGGGAACGGGATTCGCCGTGGCGCTGAATGGCAAGATTCAGCGCGTGTATCCCTGAGTTCGCGCTTCATCGCGCCTTGCCAGCGGATGCCAACTGTCGCGCAAGTTTCTTGAATTTCATTTCAGCGTGAACCAGATGGCGCAGCATGGAAAGCCCTTCGGCGGTTTCACCCACGATCAGCGCGCTCCCGGCTTCCGCGTAGAGCGCTCGCGCGAATTTGCGGTCGCGTTTGATGCGCGCCACGAGGGTTTCTCTGTAATCTCGTGCCAGAGGCATTTTATGCCGGGACGGGCTGCAACGCGGCCAGCGGTTCAACTTCGCGCTCAATAGTTCTCGCCTTCTTGTAACGCACCAGGCGCAGGTCATAATCGGCCTGCAAGCCCGTCCACATTTCCGCGCTGGTGCCAAAGTAGCGCGCGAGCCGCAAAGCGGTGTCCGCCGTGATGCCGCGCTTTTCCAAAACGATTTCATTGATCCGGCGCGGCGGCACGTTCAACGCCCGTGCCAAAGCGTTTTGCGACAGGCAGCGCGGCTTCATAAATTCTTCGCGGAGAATTTCGCCCGGATGAATCGGGGGTAGTTTGTTGGTTTTCATAATCTTCAATGGTAGTCCACGATTTCCACGTCCAACGCATCCTCGCCCTGCCAGCGGAAGCAAATGCGCCACTGGTCATTGATACGGATGCTGTGTTGCCCGTTCCGGTCGCCCTTCAACGTTTCAAGCCGATTTCCCGGCGGAGCGCGCAAATCTTCCAAGCGCCGGGCCTGGTGCAACAGCAGCAGCTTTCGCCGAGCCGCCCGTTGAATCTGCGTCGGCAACCGCCGGGACGTTTCGTCATTGAACAGCCGCTCAGTTTCCCGGCAGGAGAAGCTGCGTATCATCCGCGGCCACTATAACGTTGTGCGTTATACGTGTCAACTCGTCGTTGCCGGTCGCTGCTTGCGCGAGGCAGCGGGCAGTGGGATGACGTTTTTGCCGGACTTGGACGGCTTCACTTTGAACCATTTCACGGCCTCGGCTTTCGTGGCCAATCCTTTGTAGTGCGCATGAATCATCGCGGGTGAGTTGCCTGCTTGCGCCGCGGTCAGATTCTCGTTGGCGTGCAAGGCAAAGTGATAGGTGCAAAAGGCGTGGCGCAAGCCGTTCGGTTTTCGGCTCACGTCCGCCTTCTCGCAAAGTTCGCTGAAACACCGTTGGAAAGTGATTTCGTGCGAGTCCCACAATTTGCAGCCCTTGACCGCGCGGAATGGGTGCAGCCACGCGGCCAGTGCAGCACAAATTTCTACGAGCCGGCGCTGTCGTGTC
>QHNT01000347.1 GCA_003218515.1 Verrucomicrobiota bacterium
ACATCCAAGTTTGGCCGAACGACCAACCGGCGAATGTCGCTCGATAATTCACCGCATGAGTGGGTGAAATGCACCGCGAGCGAACTAGCCGGAGCCGCCGCCTTGTGCTGTCAAGGTAGTGCTCCTGCGTCGCCTCCACCGTTGACAGCGGCGGCGTTCCGGCTCGTCTTGCGCTTAGGTTCCGGCTTTGGAAAAACCAAAGCCGGGGCTTTGTCTTCTCACACGGAGAATCGGAACATCGGCCATGCAACAAACGGCATTTGCCGGAAATGCGTCCGCGCAGTTGCTTGTATTATGTTCGGGCGTTGCTCGTGTTTCTGCTCGGCCTGCGTTCGTTCCGCGTGCTGCGTTCCTGCCGTTCTTTGCGCCAATGACTCAACCAATCAAAATCACTATGGAAACTATTCCAAAACCTGAATCATCGCTGACCCCCGCACCGGAACGGCTCGCGTATTCCGTCCAGGAAGCCGCCGATCTCCTGGGCGTCAATTATTTCAGCGTTTACCGCCTCATCCAACGGGGTAAACTCAAAGTGTGTCGGGCACTGCGCGGTAAACTGCTCGTGCCGCGTGACGAATTGCTCAAACTGTTGAAATCCGAATGAGGTCCCTATGAATGACAATCCTTTCAATAACCGACGTCCAACCGAAATCGAGGATCAAGCCCACGTCGAAGCCGTGCGCCACTTCGCTGAACCGCTCAAACAGTTCCCAACCAGCCGCGACGCGGTTAAACACCTTGAACGCGACGTTGCAAAGACCGCCTTGGCTGTCATGGCGGCGTCACAGAGACCGCCGCAGGGAAATCCGCTCGTGACCGACGACGGCTCGCAATGGCACAAGAGCGTTGGTCTTTTCGACAACATCCTTGTTTGCCACCGGCCAATAGCCAACGGGACGGAATACGCGGTTGTGGAGCATTTCCCAGCCAATGGCAGGAATGAAGTCTGCAACCGAGGACGGAATGTCGTGGAAGTGCTGAAAGCGTTCACCCACGATCAGCGGCAAGCGTTACAGATTTGGACGGAGGACATGACCGCGCAGGTCAAAGAGTTTCTCGCGGAGAAATATCCGGGCCAGGACATGAGCCGCGTCGCCGATTCATTCATCCATAAATTCACCACGCAAGCCGTCGCTCAAAATGAAGCCCGCAACCAGCAGCAAAAGCACAGTCGCGGGATCGGTGTGTGAACGTTGGCTTCATCGCACGAGTCGGGCGAATGGCGGAAACAAAGACTTGAAGCACGTTGATACCACAATATGCTATCAAATGTATTTAAGCCGCGATAGCTCAGCGGTAGAGCATCCGATTTGTAATCGGACGGTCGTCAGTTCAATCCTGACTCGCGGCTCCATTTTTTGACTTCCCGAGCTCGTGAGATTGTCCTGGTGTTTATGAAATGCGTTTTCGCTGGCGCATTGCCTGTTCTTCAATGGCTGTCATAAAACTTCGCAAGCAGGTCAATTACCGATGACCGATTCCCGTCGCGCTCGCGAGCCTTAGAATGTCACCTTTAACGCTTCCCGCTGACTATGCTCATCGCGCAAATGGCCGTAGGTTTTCATGCACAGCGCGCCGCCGTCTTGATGTCCGAGCCAGCGCGAAACCGTTGGAATGTCCACGCCGGCCTCAATGCAGCGTGTAGCGAACAAGTGCCGCAAATCGTGGTGGGTAATGCGTTTCACACCGGCCAGTTTTGCCGCGCGGTCGATTGACTTCTGACACTCGAAAACTTGCATTACGGTTTTGTCCCGCGATTCTTTGGCCCGCTCCGCGCGCATTTGCTCCAACAGTTGCCGCAGGCTCGTATTCAGCGGAATCCAGCGGTCTTTTCCGTTCTTAGTGATTCGGACGTGCAGCAATCCTTTTTCAAAATCCACGTCATTCCAAACAACGTGCCGCGCTTCGTCTATCCGCAAACCGGAGAAAGCCAGAAATCGGAACAGGTTCCCGCAATCTTCTGCTTGGCCCGCGCCGGATGTTTCAATGTGCTTTGCCATTTCCTGAAATTGCGCCTGTGAAGGCAGATGCAATTCCTTTGGCCTTACCCGCCGCCGATCCACGAACTTGGCCGGATTGTCCACACGATAGCCGTGTTCAACAGCAGTCTCGAAAATCCGGCGCACGATGCCCAAGGCGCCGTTATACCGGGTGGGACTGTAATCCTTGCCGTAGCGCGCCGCCCACTCGTTGCAGTCCTTCTGGGTGATTCTGGCGATGTCCGTCGAATACAATTCCGGCCAGGTCTTTTTCAGCGCGATCAAAACCTCCTGTTTGTAAAGCTTGGTGCGTGGCTTGTTGTTGTGGTCATCTTCAATTTCCTTTTTGAACATTTCAATGATAACTTCGCCTTTGACAGACTGGCCTTTGTTGATGGCCAGTCGGCGGTGATCCTGCAGGAAGTCGGAGAGCTTGAGTTTGGCAACACTCAATACATGCGTTTCGAGTGAACGGCGGATTAGCTTGCCATTGACCCTGACTCTCCCAAAATAATTACCGCTAGGCTTGTAGCGGATGAGATTGGGGTACGGTGTTTTGGTCCAATCAACATCCGCGGCGGGTTTGCGCCTGGTCTGTGATGGTACGGCTCTTTTCATAGCGGAAAAACCATACCATATACAAATTGAGTATGCAATATCAAACAAGCCTAAACGAAAACAGTGATAAAGCGCCTGTTTTGAAGCAAATATATGAAGTATATCAGTGGTAGAGCAACGGTTTTGTAAACCGTCGGTCGTCGGTTCAATCCCGACCGCTGGCTCCAACCCTCACGAAACCGGCCGCTGAAAGACGCGCCCTGCCGAACTTTGGACCGCCCTTCAGCGCCTCAACGTGGAAAACCGTCTGCTGCGCGAGATCGAATCACGGCAGTGAGCCGGTCAGCTACCTCGCCACCAGGCGCTGTGGACGCGAGCGACGAAGCCGGTTTCTCCAACTCCGGCGTCCTTTCGGCGCGAGATATCAGGTTTGCATAACGCCCGAGCTTTTGCTCATAACGACGGTGGTAGAATTCGGGAAGCGAACGCGTCCGGCCCTCGTGGAAAGCAAGGAATTCCGGGTCCGTCGCCAGCATTCGCCGCAGGAGTCGAAGCGCCGCAAGGTCCTGCCGCATAGCGAGGGTTCGAAGCGCGTTGAGAACGCTGAAGCCCAGGGTTGACTCCTTCCCGAACCGCCCTTTCAACATCACATTCGATGTCATCGTCGAATACAGGTCAATGAGTTTGTCGTAATACTCAAGCGGAGGATAATGCGGCATGGTGGTGACCAAGTAGGGCGTGTAGTAAAAGCTGAATGGCATGGATTGCAAAATTTGTCCGTTAGCCAATGCGCGGTCGTAGAGTGGAGTGTTACCAAAGGGGGTGGGAATGTTGATCGTAGGCCAAACAAACGGAACCGCGCGCATAAACTCCTTGGTCAACTCAACCGGTTCCTCTCCCTGATCCGCGTCGGTGCCAAACAGGAAGTTCGCCTGGAGACCGGGTACGTACTGCCGGATTTCTCGAAAGTGCTCGACGACCTGTGTGAGCTTTGCCTTCCCCACCGTGGCGCCAACTCCGGCTTTGTTGGAGTAATTGTTCCATGACTCGACTCCCGGCGCGATGAACAGGCACTTGGTGTCTCTCAGACGCGGCAGCTTTGCTCCGCGTAAAATGGAGAGCGAGCTTTCGATGATGTAGGGACTGCGTTTTTCCTTCGGAATCTCTTCCACGATGCCCAGCACCTGATCAAACTTCACGCCAAAGTTCGGATCATGGTAGGTCACCATGACTCCAGGCCAGTTCCTGGCCAAATACTGAAGGTCGGCTTCCAACTGTTCCGGTGGGAAAAGCACATAAGGATTGCTCCAGTCCACGCAAAAATCGCAACTGTATGGGCAGCCGACACTGCTGAGCAGCGGGACTACACTCAGGCGACGCAGCCTGCCTCCGACGAGAGAGGCAGCGATTATCTCCGGCATTCGCTCTTCCGCGCTCGGAATTTCCCTTAGAGGCCGGCCACTGGTAATGACCGTGTGCCGGTCGAAATGCCCACGAAGAATGTCGTCGATCAGCGTCTTGTCGCAGTCTTTGACCGCCAGATCGAAGAAGCGGAGGCAATCCCTGGGAAAAGCTTTGGAGGATTGCTCCAGTCCACGCAAAAATCGCAACTGTATGGGCAGCCGACACTGCTGAGCAGCGGGACTACACTCAGGCGACGCAGCCTGCCTCCGACGAGAGAGGCAGCGATTATCTCCGGCATTCGCTCTTCCGCGCTCGGAATTTCCCTTAGAGGCCGGCCACTGGTAATGACCGTGTGCCGGTCGAAATGCCCACGAAGAATGTCGTCGATCAGCGTCTTGTCGCAGTCTTTGACCGCCAGATCGAAGAAGCGGAGGCAATCCCTGGGAAAAGCTTTGGCATGAGGCCCTCCAATGACCGTCAGCGTCTTTCTCATCCGGTAGACCTTGGCCAGGGCGTATGCCAGCGCACTGGCCTGCGTGTAGCTGGCGACGAAAACCACGTCCAGTTCGTCCGGAAGCAATCTTACAGGGTCCCGTTGCCCGTAGTAGGTGGCGTACCAAACCTGGTGCCCTAACTGTCGGCACCATACTGAGACGGCCTGTGGAATTATGCTCGCATGATATTTTTTGAAAAAGGCGCGGTAGATGCGATCCGTCCAACTCTTCGATGCGGTGTCCTCAATCAGCTCGATGACTCCAATTTTCATAGTAGGAACTCGGTTTTGCAGTCGATCGGTCCGGCGTTCTGAAACTGGTGCCGCTTGTTCAGCACCAGTCCAAATGGACGGGAGATTACTCCGGTCCCCAGGTGAGGCTTGGTTGTATCAGTGCTGTCTGGCTGAACGGACCTTTAAAAATGAAACTAACTGACTAAAAGGCCGCTCCCCAATGGATGTCGGCGCGACCCTACTCCTGCCGGGTGGAGCGTCAAGTTTTTTAACAGTACACAATTTTCCTGGGATTCGTCACAGAATTGTAACTCGCCATTTACAGCCTTGTCACGGTAGTCTGCGGTCTTTCACTATGGCGACGGCGGCAAGAACCTTTGGGCCATCCCACTTCATCAATCGGGAGATGAGCTGGCTGGAATTCAACCAGCGGGTGCTCGACGAAGCGTTGGATTCCGCCACGCCGCTGCTGGAGCGTGTCAAATTTTTCTGTATCAGCAGCTCGAACCTCGACGAATTTTTTGAGATCCGCGTCGCCGGGCTCAAGCAGCAGATCGAAAGCGACGTGGTGGAGCGCAGCATTGACGGCCTCACGGCCAGCGAAACGTTTCGCGCCATCACCAAGCGCATCCGGCGGATGATCGAGCAGCAATACGCCTGCTGGCGCGAGCAGCTCGTCCCCGCATTGGCTGGACACGGCATCCGCTTTCTGAAGTTCACCGAACTCAGCGACGCCGACCGCGCGTGGATCGAAAACCACTACCGCACGCAGGTCCGTCCGGTAGTGACGCCGCTGGCGATTGATCCGGCGCATCCGTTTCCCCAACTGCTGAACAAATCGCTGAACATGATGGTGCAACTCGAAATGGCGCAGGGCAACCAGATGTTGCGTCATCTTGCCGTGGTGCAGGTGCCGCGCGTGCTGCCGCGACTGGTGAAACTGCCATGCGACGATTCACGCCAGGATTACGTCTTCCTCGGACATCTCATCGGCCACTACCTCGCCGATTTGTTCCCGGGCACAAATATTCTTGGTTACTGGCATTTCCGCGTCACGCGCAACAGCGAGTTGTACATCGACGAAGAAGACGCCGACAATTTGCTCAAGGCGGTTGAGGACGAACTGCACAATCGCCGCAAGGGCGCGGCGGTCCGGCTTGAACTGGAAAGGGATTGCCCGCCTGAACTCCGTGCGGCGCTGCTCGGCACCCTGCATCTGACAGAAGACGACTTGTACGTCATCGACGGCCCGCTGAACCCGTCGCGCCTGATGGAAATTTACGAAGGCGACCATTCGCCGGAGCTGCGCGACCCGCCGTTCGTCGCGCCGGTCGCCTACGCGCTGCGGGACCAAACAGACTTGTTTGCAGTCATTCGCGAGCGCGACATTCTGCTGCATCATCCTTATGAAAATTTCGGCGGCGTAGTGGAGTTTCTGGAGCACGCCGCCGCGGACACCAGGGTGCTTGCCATCAAACAGACTCTCTACCGCACCGGCGGCGATCCGCGCATCGTCGGGGCGCTGATGAACGCGGTGCGCAACGGCAAGCAGGTCACCGCGGTCGTGGAATTGCGCGCCCGGTTCGACGAGGCAAACAACATTCAATGGGCGCGCCGGTTGGAGGAAGCGGGTGTCCACGTCGTTTATGGCCTGGTCGGTTACAAAATCCACGCGAAGATGTTGCTCGTCGTGCGCAAGGACGACGATTGCATCCGCCGCTACGTGCATCTCGGCACGGGCAACTACAATCCCAACACGGCGCGACTCTACACGGACCTCAGCCTGCTGACGTGCCGCACTGACTTTGGAGAGGACGCGACCAACCTGTTCAACCTGCTGACCGGCATTTGCCAGTTCCAAGGGACGCGCCGGCTGCTGGTCGCGCCCTTTGAACTGCGCGAGCGCGTGCTGGCGCTGATCCGCCGCGAAGCCGAGCACGCGCAGCAGGGTTTGCCCGCGCGCATCGTGGCCAAAACGAACGCGCTGGTGGACCGCGAAATAATCCAGGCGCTTTATCTCGCCTCGCAGGCGGGCGTGAAGATCGACCTCATCGTGCGCGGGATTTGCTGCCTGCGACCGGGATTGGCCGGCGTCAGTGAGAACATCGCCGTGCGCAGCATTGTGGACCGGTTCCTGGAACACAGCCGGATTTATTACTTCGAGAACGCGTGCCAGCCGGAGGTGTTCTTAAGCAGCGCCGACTGGATGCCGCGCAATTTCCTCCGCCGCATCGAAGTGCTTTTCCCCATCGAAGACGGCATTTTGCGGGAGCGGGTGAAGCGGGAACTACTGGACATCCCACTGGGGGACAACGTCAAAGCCCGTTTGCTCCAGTCGGACGGTTCGCATCAACGGCCGTCCGTGAAACGCGGCACGCCCCTGCGCCGCAGTCAAACCGATTTTATCGAGCTTGCCCGGAGCAATCATGCCAACAGCGCGAAAGCGGCGAAGGAGAAGCGGCCCGCGCGGTCGAAATACTCGCGGGTAAAACTGGCCGGGAGCCCGTTCGGCAAGTGAACCATCGCTGCGCGCTTCCCACTTTTCCCCCTTTCCGCTTTAATTCGCGCATGCTTGAAACGCAGTTGGTGACGGCCCGGGAGAAACATTCCCGCCGCCTCATGATCGTGTTGCACGGACTGGGCGACAGCATGGAAGGGTATCGCTGGCTGCCGCCGGCGCTGGGTTTGTCCTGGCTGAATTATCTGCTGGTCAACGCGCCCGATCCTTACTTCGGCGGTTATGCGTGGTATGACTTTTCCGGCGACGCAGGAACCGGCGTGGAGCGCAGCCGCGCGCTGCTGTTCGAGCTGCTGGACGAGCAACGCAAACGAGGGTGGCCTGCGGAACAAACAATCCTGTTCGGCTTTTCACAAGGATGTTTGATGACGATCGAGGTCGGCCTGCGTTACCCGCACCTGTTCTCCGGGCTGGTCGGCATCAGCGGCTATGTGCATGAGCCGGAGAGGTTGGTCCGGGAACTGTCGCCGGTGGCGTTGCAACAGCGCTTTCTCATCACGCACGGCACGGACGATCCACTCATCCCATTCGCGGCCGTGCGGGAACAGATCAACGTCCTGAAAGCGGAACGAATCCACATCGAATGGCACGCATTTGTCAAAGCTCACACGATCGCTGGCGACGCGGAGCTGACTGTTATCCGGGATTTCGTCTGCGCGCGATACGGATGTTGATTTCTCTCCTCGGAACTCCGGCAGTGTCCTAATTTGCTTCAGGTGGGTGCGCCGCTGCCGCGGCGCACGGGCGGTGCCGCAGCACCGCCGCCACCAAACTAGGACGCTACCGGAACTCCGGCTGGATTGACTTTTGTCGTTTGTTCTGGTCTAATGGCGGCATTGGTTTTTGAGAAGGCTCGGGAGCGATAACATCACCTTGGAAGTCCTGAACACAATGCGCCGGAGAAGTCTACGGTTCGCCGGGGCGCTGGCTCTGATTCTTCAGATTTACCTGGCCGGGCCGGTCACTTGGGCGGCACCCGTCGTCAGCAGTTTTTCACCCGCCACGGGCAGGCCCGGCACGCAGGTCGTCATCAACGGGTCGGGCTTTTCGACGGCGACACAGGTGAAGTTCGACACGACAATCGCGGATTTCAACGTCACCTCGGACGCTCGAATGGCAGCGACGGTGCCGTTGGACGCGACGAGCGGACAAATCCGCGTGACGAATCCGACCGGCACCGGCGTCAGCAGCGGCAATTTTCTGGTCGCGCCGCGCATTTCCGGTTTTTCGCCCCTGCGCAGCGCGACGAACACCGGGGTGACCATCCATGGGTTCAATTTCGTCGGCACGACCAACGTGCTGTTCAACAACAAGCCCACGTCGTTTGCGGTCACCGCAGTGACCCAAATCCAGGCAACGGTGCCGACCGGCGCGACCAATGGCCCGATCACGGTTCAAACAACAGCCGGGAGCGCGACCACGACCAACGACTTCATCATAATTGGCCCGGCACCGATCATTGATGATTTCTCGCCCGGCGTGGGCGCGCCAGGAGTGGGTGTCATCATCAGCGGCGTCAACTTCAGCGGCCCTGTGACAGTAAAATTCAACGGTGTGACCGATCCCATGGCCGCGGTGACTGCGCCGACGCAAATCAGCGCGCAGGTGCCCGCCGCCGCCACCACCGGCAGGATTTCAGTGACGACCCCGGCCGGCACCGCGACGAGCTCAAACACCTTCTTCGTGACGAAAGCGCCGGTGATTACCGATTTCTTCCCCAGTCGCGGCCAAACGAACTTTACCCGGGTCACGATCGAAGGGATCAACTTCAACATTGCGCCGGTTTCCGGCGTCGGGTTTAACGGCAAGGGTGTGACCGGCATCTCGACCCCGGCAGCCAATCAAATTGTTGTTACCGTTCCCAACGCAGCCACCACCGGACCCATCACGGTCACCAACAGCTTTGGCGTCGGCACGAGCAGCAACGACTTCGTCATCACTCGTGCCCCGATCATCGATTGGTTTGACCCCGTCGTGGGACCGCCTGGCACGCCGGTGACGATCTCCGGCGTGAACCTGAGCAATGGCCCGACGGTTTTAAAATTTAACGGCGTGAACGCAGGGTTTACCGTGACGGGCCAGAGCGGAACCCAGATCCGAACCGCCGTGCCGGGCGGAGCCACGAGCGGTCCCATCACGATGACAAACGCGTACGGCGGCTTTGCCACGACCAGCAACTTCTTCGTCACCGGCTCGGCCCCCTACGTTAGTGCTCTTTCGCCGGGCGCCGGCCCGCGCGGGACGACCGTGCTGATCACAGGTGGCAACTTCACAAATCCAGTGGCGGTGAAATTCAACGGCGTGACCGACCCCGCAGCCACGGCAACCGCGCTCACCCAGATTCAGACGACGGTGCCCGCCAATGCCACGACCGGCCCGCTGACCGTCACCACGAGTTACGGTACGAGCGCCAACAATCCGATCTTTTATGTTCCGCCGCGGCTGACCGGTTTTTCTCCGACGAACGGAATCGTGGGCAGCAGCGTGGTCATCACAGGCGCCAACTTCACCAGCGCCAGCAGCGCTCTGTTCAACCTGGCCGCCGCGAATTTCACCGTCACAGCGTCGAACACGATTTCCGCTGTCGTGCCCGCCAACGCCACCACCGGTCCGTTGACCGTCACCACGCCGGGCGGAGTCATCATCAGCACCAACAATTTTCGCGTGCAGCCGAACATCAGCAGCTTCTCGCCGACGCTCGGCCCCGTGGGAACGCCCGTCACGATTCTGGGCACCAGCTTCTTCAACGTCACAAACGTTTCGTTCAGCAACACCAGCGCCGCGAGCTTCAACGTTATTTCTCCGACCGAGATCCGGACGACCGTGCCGTCCGGCGCCAGCACCGGACCCATTCGCGTTTCAACACCGGACGGCACCGCGGTCAGCGCCACCAACTTCTACGTCACCAGGAGCAGCGATCTCGCCGTCGGCGTGACAGCTTCGGCGGCGTTGCAGACGCCGGGCCAATCGCTGACTTATGCGCTGGTGGTGACGAACAAAGGTCCCTCGATTGTGACCGGAGTGACGCTGACCAATACGCTTCCGCCGGGAGTCACTTTCGTTACCGCCAATTCCAGCCGCGGAAGCTGCACGTTCAGCAACGGCAAGGTGACGTGCCCCATGGGTGTCCTGATCAACGGCACAGGAGAGACCGCCACCATCACGGTCATCGCGCCCAACGAAGGCGTGCTGACCGACACCGCGATGGTTACCGCTGTGGAACCTGACCTCAACCCTGCCGATAACACGGCGTTGGCGGTGACGACGGTCGTTTCGGACGCGTCGCGGACGCTCCGGATCGGTCTGGCGCCCGGCAGTCGGGCGGTCATTTCGTGGCCGACTTCCGCCGTGCCCTTCACGCTGCAATTCCTCAATTTCTTTGCCGGGTCGAATAACTTCTGGCAGCCGGTAACGAACCCGCCGGCCATCGTCAACGGACGCAACTCGGTCACAAACAACGCGTCGAGCGGAGACAAATTTTTCCGCCTGCAAAAACCGTAGCTGCCGACGGCTGCCATGACGCTCCTTTCCCGGTTCACTTGCGGCGCGCGAAGCTGGTGTGGAGATGTTTGTTCTCCCGGCGAAACTTTTCCTTCCTTCAGGTTATTGACTTTGAACAAATTGATCTGCCCCGCCGATGTCAAAAGTTAACCTCTTTGCCGGGTTTGTTTTCCGCCCTGTGGGGCCGCCTCTCTTGGCATTCCTCGCCTCCTGGCTGATTTGCGTTTCACCAGCCGCGCAGACAACAAACGGTGTCGTCGATTGCAGCGAAAGCGGTCTCCGCTCTGCCTTCGGTCGCGGCGGCGGGCCGTACACCTTCAACTGCGGCGGTACGAACACAATTACACTGACAAATACGATTGTCGTCTCAAAGAATACCATTTTGGATGGAACCGGCCAGACCCTGGCCATTAGCGGGGGAAATCTCGTGCGTCTTTTCACGGTTAATCCCGGAGTCAAGTGCACTCTGATGAATCTGGCGCTTATCAGCGGTGAGGACAGCGGTACCAGCGGCACCAATGGCGCTCCCGGCCTCAGTGGCAGCGGCGGAGCGATCTATAACAACGCCGGGAACGTCACTCTTGTCTCCTGCACGCTCTCCAATCACACCGCCGCCGGCGGCGTCGGCGGCGATGGCGTGGTTGAACTCAGCGGCCGCGGCGGCGCCGGCGGCAGCGGCGGCAACGCTTCGGGCGGCGCCATCTTCAACAACGGTGGAACGTTGTTGCTCACCAACTGCGCGTTTTTCGGGAACGTCGCCACCGCCGGCGTCGGAGGGATTGGAGCCGACGGCATTTCGAGCGGCAATGGCAACAGCGGCGGTAATGGCGGCCCGGGCGGCCGCGGGGCGGGCGGCGCAATCTACAACGCAGCGGCCGGAACAGTCGTCGCTTACGATTGCACGTTTGCCAGCAATCGTGTCAGCGGCGCAAGTGGTGGCGACGCCGGCAATGGCACGGGCCTCAGTTCCAACGGGGCCAACGGGCCGCCTGGCGCCGGTCTCTGTGGCGGCATTTATAACGAAGGTGGAAATCTCACCCTTCTGTTCAGCACATTCAACGGCAATGGCGCCAGCGGCGCGAATGGCGGAAACGGCAAAGCCGGCGCGGGCGAAGCCTACGGCTCGGGCGGCACTCCAGGAAGCGCAGCCAGCGGCGGAGCGATTTTCAATAGCGCCGGAACATTGGCGGCGACAAATTGCACTTTCTTCGGGAATTTTGTCGCCGGCGGCACCGGCGGCAATGGCGGCGATGGCGGCACTTTCGGATTCGGCGGTAACGGCGGCAATGGCGGCGATGGCGGAGCCGGCAATGGCGGCGGCGTTTTCAATACGGCCAACGGTCAGGCGATTGTCGTCAATTGCACCATCTCCGACAGCAGCGCGCAGGGCGGAGCCGGCGGCAGCGGCGGAGCGGCGGGCAGTCTGGTGAGGAAAGCCGGTCAAACGGGAGGGCCGGGGAAGAACTTCGGCGGCGGCATCGCCAATGACACCGGAACCACCAGACTGAAGAACACCCTGCTTGGATACACAACCGCTGGCGACAATGGCGCCGGCAGTATCACCGACGGCGGCTACAACCTCAGCGACGATGCGAGTGTCGCCCTGTCCGCAACCGGCAGCCTCTCCGGCACGAATATTCAGTTGCAATTGGGATTTCTGGGAAGCAACGGCGGACCGACGCAAACGCTGCCATTCACTGCGACCGATAGCCCTGCCATCGACGCGGGTGACGACTCCGCTTGCTTGCCCACCGATCAGCGCCACTATGCCCGCTCCGGACGATGCGACATCGGAGCGTATGAGTTCAACGGTTTCGTTACCTCTGCCACGCTGAACATCCGCCGCCAGACGAATCAAGTGGCGCTCTCGTGGACCACGGCTGTTCCCGGTTATTCACTGCAATCGAACCCGAACCTGTCACCAACGAACTGGACCGCTCTGACGAACCCGCAGCACCGCCGCCACCAAACTTAGGACGCTACCATCCGCCGCTCAAGGCAGCCGCGTCACATCGATGTTGCGCGCATCGCTCACGCCGATCTCAAGCAGCGCGGCGTTTTGGTAGAGTTCGAGATTCGTTTTCACCTCCGGCACTTTCGAGGCCTTGCGCTGACGGTCGATTTCCTGAATTGAAAGCACGTCGAGCGCGACCGGGTCGGTGCTGAACCAAAGCTGGTTCAACTCGACGGAAAAATGGAGCATCGTCTGTTCTTCGCCCTGGTATTGACAGATCAACGCGTCAACGATGTTCAACGCCACGCGGTCCCCCAACGCAATCCGATCGTCGATGATCGGGCGAACCAGAATCTCCGGCACCGCGGAGGCCAGGCGATCGGGGTCGTTCTCGAAGCGAAGTGTGTTATCGACGCTGCTCATGGCCAGACCCCAGAGAGCGCCGGAGACGCCGACCAGATTGTGATTCAACAGTGGGGTGATGTTGACGACTTTGGTTATCTGCTGCGTGACCAACCTGGAAAAATAAGAGTTACGACCGATGCCTTCGCCTTTTTTGCCGAATTCCAGATCGCCCCACACGAGTTGGCCGATCAGGGCCATTGGATAATAGACTTTCTCGTCGTATCCCGCTTCCGCAGCGCCGGCCACACGAACGCCGTAGCGCTCGGCCAGGTCAAAAAATTTAGCCTGGCGCAAGTCCGAGAGGTGTTTGTCCCATACGACGATCTGTTTGGGCGGCAGCCCGGCCGCCAGCAGGCTTTTGACGACGGCCTCCACCACCGCCGGGCGCGTGCCGCTGGTCGGGCCGGGCGTGGAGCAGACTTTCAGGCCGATCGTGTCCTGCGTGGAAATCAAACTGAGCCACGCCTCCTTGGGGGTGGCTCTGCCGGTCAGATTGGTCAGTCCGCGCTGAATCATGGGAGGGATCTTGTCCGGCTGTGGATTAAACGTGACCGTGGCGTTCGGCGCCTGCACCATCACCACTCGCGCGCGCCTGACGGGTCCGCGATTCGGCGCGTTGGTTTCCGCCGCGCTCTCCGATGACGGCAGCCACAGGCAAAAGGCGAGGCTCAAAAAAATTGATGAGACCCGCGTCATGACCAGGCGCATTCTGTGCGTTTCTTGACTCGTAGGGCGACGAATGTTACCACCGTGCCTGATGGTGACCATCAAAAAGCCGGTCGCTCCGTTTTCGGCGTTGACTCTGACGGTTCTCGGCCTGGTCCTGTTCAACGGATGCGCCGAGCCTGGTCCAGCGGCGCTGCTGCAGGGCGAACGCCTCTTGCGCGATGGCAATTACGCCCGGGCTATTCAGAAGCTGGAGCAGGCCGCGCGACTGCTGCCCCGGGACGCGCGAGCATGGAATCACCTGGGTCTCGCCTACCATGGCGCGAGGCGGTCGGAAGACGCCGCCAAAGCCTACCAACAGGCGCTGGCGCTTGACCGGAACCTCGCCGCCGCGCACTACAACCTCGGCTGCCTTCACCTTGAACAGAACAACGTTGCCGCCGCCCAGGCGGAATTCACCAGTTACACCGGCCTTCGGCCCAATGCGTTCGACGGTTGGATCAAACTGGGCACGGCCCAACTGCGCGCGCACCAGCTCGACGCGGCTGAAAAAAATTTTCGCCAGGCGGTCAAACTCAACCCGCGTTCGGCCGAAGCGTGGAACGGCCTGGGCCTCGTGCAGACACAGCGTCGGCGTTACCAGGAGGCCTGCCAACAGTTTAACGCGGCGTTGCGCGCGCAACCGGAATACGCGCCCGCGCTGCTCAACGCGGCGATCGTTTCGCATCAATATTTGAATGGCCGCGCCCTCGCGCTGCAGAAGTATCAGGAATACCTCGCGCTCCAGCCGCAATCGCCGAACTCAGCCGGCGTCCGACAAATCGTCAATCAGCTTGAGCTTGAGCTTCGTCCGCCCGCGCGTCAGGTCCCCACTAATCCGCCGCCTCAAGTCGCCTCGCTCCCCCAGCCTGCGCCGGCACCGCCGACAACCAACAAACCAACGCCGAACGCGAGCGCCAACAAATCGTTGGCTGCTTCATCAACGCAGTCCGCCGCAGTTCTGCCGCCGCGAACGAACCCCGTGACATCCGCGCCTCCGACGCGCGTGGTCGCCGCCACGTCACCGCCGCCGGCCAAAAGCGAAAGCCCGCCCGCGCCGCCGCCGAAGGTCGAAGTCGTGCGTTTGACGGAAGAAGAACCCATCCGGCCCGCGCACGACGCCGAGTCGAATTCTGAGTCGCGTTCGCCGAACACAACGTCGCGGAAGCCCGCAGTCACGAATACTGCGCCTGACTCAACATCCGCATCCGCCGGCAGCGACTCGACCAGGCAGAAAAATGGATTCACCGCGCGGCTGAACCCGCGAAACTGGTTTCGTCCCAAGGAGAAACCGGCTTCTCCGAGCGTTATCGATCGCTATAAGTATCGTTCGCTGGCGCCGCCGAAGCCAGGCAACCGCGCCGAAGCGGAACGGCTGCTCACTCAAGGCGTCCAGGCGCAGGAACGGAACCGATTGGGCGAAGCCATCGAGGCCTATCGCCAGGCAGCGAAGACCGACCCGACGTTCTTCGACGCGCATTACAATCGCGGCGTGGCGGCCTACGAGGCAGGCGATTTGCCGCAATGCCTGCTCGCCTACGAGTGCGCGCTGGCCATCAATCCGGTTTCGGTGAAGGCTCGCTTCAATTTCGCGGTGGCGTTGCAGAAGGCCAATTATCCGCGCGACGCCGCCGACGAACTGGAAAAACTGCTCGCCAACAATCCCTCCGAAGCGCGCGCGCACTTCGCTCTGGCCAATCTGTATGCGCAGCAACTGGACCAGCCGGCCAAAGCGCGCGACCATTACCTCCGGCTGCTCGAGTTGGAACCGCAGCATCCGCAGGGGACCGCCGTCCGCTACTGGCTGGAGGCCAATCCGTGATCCGATGTCAACATTGCGGCAGACCTGTCCCAGGAATTGACACTACGCGGCTGCGCCGACGCTCAAGCCGCCGGTTTTTCCGCCACCCGAACTGGAGGCACGAAAGACGCTATCTCTTTCTCTGGCGCGCGAAGCGCGTGGGCCGTCGTTCGCGCAATTTTTGGGGCTGGCAATCTGCCGCGAGTTCGCTAGCCTGTTGACTGAATCGAAAGAGCATCCGGCTGATTTATGAACAACCTCGGTATTAATTGGTTTGACCTGTTCGTGCTCGTCATGCTGGTGGTCGGCATCTTCGTCGGCCGTAAGCGCGGCATGTCCCTGGAGTTGCTCTCGGTGCTCCAGTGGTTGATGATTGTCTTCGTCGCCGCCATCGCCTGCGAACCCTTCGGAAGAATGCTCGCCGAGTTGTCCGGCATCAGCCCCGTTTTGACTTACACCGCCGCGTATCTCCTGGCTGCGATTTTGATCAAGATCGTCTTCATCATGATCCGGCGCATGGCTGGCGAAAAACTCGTGGCCAGCGATGTGTTCGGCAATTTCGAATACTACCTCGGCATGACGGCTGGCTTGATCCGCTTCGCCTGCATCACTTTGTTTGTCATGGCGCTGCTGAACGCCAAACAGGTCAGCAAAGCCGAACTGGACGCCAAGCTCAAAGAGCAATTGGATTGGGCCGGCAGCATCTATATTCCTCCATTCGGCTCGATTCAGCGCGCCGTCTTCGAAGAGTCCATGACCGGCCGCGCGGTCAAACAATATCTGTCAGCAGAATTGATTAACGTTGATCCCGCCGCCGGCAAAGGAGTCGCTCATGAAGGCATCGGCCGGCGACGCGAGCGCGACGTCAACGACGTCATGAGTCCGAAATAACCACCGGCGCCAGCCCGGTTTTCCCTCATGGCTGGACTTTTTTCTTCGGCAACCCTCGAACAAATCCGCGCCGCCAGCGACATCATCGATGTCATTGGCTCGTATCTCCCGCTCAAACGCGCCGGCGCAAACTTCGTCGCCCTCTGCCCGTTTCACAAAGAGAAAACGCCGAGCTTCAACGTCAATTCGCATCGACAGATCTTTCATTGCTTCGGCTGTCACAAGGGCGGCGACGTGTTCGCGTTCGTCCAGGAATACGAAAACATCACCTTCCCCGAAGCCGTGCGGCGGCTGGCCGAACGGGCGCACTTGCCGTTGGAGTTTGAAAAAGACCCGGGGCAGCAGAAGAACCGCTTTCTTAAGGAAACGTTGCTCCAAATTCACGAGCAAATCACGCAGCGCTGGCAGGCCGCGCTCGCCAACGAGGCCGCGGGCCAGATCGCGCGCGACTATTTGAAGATACGCGGTGTCTCCGATGAAGCCGTGAAATTGTTTCGCCTCGGTCACGCGCCGGACACGTGGGACGACACGGTCAACTGGGCCAGGAACAAAAGCTTCGAGTTGGCCATGGTCGAACAAGCCGGCCTGATCTTGCGGAAAGAAGGCAGTGACCATTACTACGACCGGTTTCGCGGCCGCCTGATTTTTCCAATCGGGGACGAACAAGGGCGCGTCATCGGGTTCAGCGGACGCGTGCTTGGCGGCGACGAGAAGACGGCAAAGTATGTCAACTCGCCTGAAACCCCCATCTTCACGAAGGGTCGGGTTTTCTTCGGTCTCGACAAATCAAAACGCGCGCTGCTCGACGCCGGCTATGCCGTCGTGTGTGAAGGTCAACTCGATTTGATCGCCTGCTACATGGCCGGTGTCCACAACGTCGTCGCGCCGCAAGGCACCGCCCTGACGGCGGAACACGCGCGCATTCTCAAACGCTACGTGGACGAACTAGTGCTTTGCTTCGACTCGGACGCGGCTGGTCGCAATGCCGCGATCCGTGCGCTGGACGATTTGCTGGCGTCCGGCCTCGCCATTCGCGTCGCCGCCGTGCCGGCCCCGCATGACCCGGACAGTTTCATCAAGGAATCCGGCGGCGCGGCGTTCCAGCAATTGATCGACCGAGCAGAAGGCTTCTTCGATTTTTATCTGAACCACCTGTGCGCCACGAACGATCTCGGTCAGGACAAAGGCCGCCTCGGCGTCGTGCGCGCGATGCGCGAAGCACTGCACAAAACCGGCAACGCCGTGCTCACGGATACCTACGCACAGAAGACCGCGCAGCGACTCGGCGTCGCCGTCGAAGCAGTCCGCGCGGAATTCAAAAAAATCCGCTCGCCCCAAAAAGTTGAAGCGACCGCTGATGCGCCCTTAGGCGCCCCGGAACCGCAGGCCCGCCCTTCAACACAGGAATTCTGGCTGCTGAAATTGCTGCTGCTCGACGACGAATTGCCGGACTGGGCCGTCGCGCGTCTTGATTTGAACTGGGTGCAGCACGCGGTCGTGCGCCGGATCATTTCCGCGCGGCTGGCGGCTCAGCCGAATGGCCGCTGGCCCTCGGCCACCACGCTCCTGACGGAGCTGGACGACGCGACGGCGCGCAGTCTCGTTACCGAGGCCCTGTCCGAACAACGCGAGATTCCGAACCGCAGTCAGCAACTCGCGGACATCACGAAGCGCCTGCGGGACCAGTCCGTTGACCGTCAACTCGCCCAGCTCGTTCAACGCATGAACCAGCCGGACGCGCCGGACTCCGATCGGGTTGAACTGTTGAAACAGCAGCAGGCCCTGCGGCAACTCAAACAAAAACCGTTGGTCGTGCGCCAGCCAAACCCGGCGTCGTGACCGCGGGCGTCCTGCGCAGCATCCGGGAGTGGTTTCCATAGTTCGACAAAACTCTGCTTCACCTGAAGCAAAGTTTTGTAACAGCAAATCATTCCGCTCCATGCACCGCAGGGGCAAATGCGCTTGCAGCAACCCGTCGTTACTTTAATATTCGCGCATGGCGACCGTGGTTACCCTGATCCTGGTTGGGGCCGCTCTGCTACTGCTGGAGACAGTGCTGCCGGGAATGATAGCCGGGATCGCGGGCTTCGGTTGCCTGGTCGCGGGCGTGGTGGCGGCCTACTTGAATTTCGATGCGCGCACAGCAAACCTTGTTTTCCTGGCGGTCGTCGTCAGCCTGACTGCCGGCGCTTTGTGCTGGTTCAAATTTTTCCCGCAAAGCCGGCTCGCCAAACTGTTTATTTCACAACGAACGGTCGGAGACATCGGCACGGAAAAACCGGAGCTGCTCCACCAGACCGGCACCGCGTTCACGCCGTTGCGTCCGTCGGGCACGGCGGTGATCAACGGGAAGCGCATCGACGTCGTGACGGAAGGTCCGTTCGTCGAGCGCGGCTCGCCCATCAAGGTCGTCGAGGTGGAAGGCGCCCGAGTCGTGGTGCGCGCGGTTTAGCCCAAAGACAAGCTACCAACACTTATGCAAAACAACCTGGCCCTGTTCGCAGAAATTCCGCAGACCTTGCAGGTCATCGCCTGGGGCGTTCTGGGTGTGCTGTTGCTGATCGTCTTCGTAGTCTTGATCAATTTCTTCAGCATCTGGATTCGCGCCCTGTTCTCCGGCGCGCGTGTGACCTACACCGAACTGATCGCGCTACGCTTGCGAAATGTCCCGGTCGGTGTGGTGGTTGACACGCGGATTACTGCTGTCAAATCGGGATTGGAAGTGACCATTGACGACCTTTCCACGCATTATCTGGCCGGGGGCAACATTGAAATGGTCGTGCTGTCGCTCATTGCGGCAAAAAAGGCCGGCATCCGTCTCGAATTCGACCGCGCTTGCGCCATTGATCTGGCAACCAAAGGCACCGGCAAAACCGTCCTCGAAGCCGTGAAAACCTCCGTTAATCCGAAGGTCATCGACTGTCCGAATCCCGCCTCCGGCAAAGTCACCATTGACGGGGTGGCCAAGGACGGCATCGTCGTCAAGGCCAAGGCGCGTGTGACCGTGCGCACGCATTTGGAGCGTTTCGTTGGCGGCGCGACGGAAGAAACCATCATCGCCCGCGTCGGCGAAGGCATTGTGGCCACTATCGGCTCTGCCGGCAGTTACAAGGACGTGCTGGAACATCCCGACAGCATCTCGAAGACCGTGCTGGGCAAGGCGCTCGACAGCAACACGGCCTTTGAAATCCTGTCCATCGACATCGCCGACGTGAACGTGGGCGAGAACGTGGGCGCGAGGTTGCAAGCCGAACAGGCCGAAGCGAACAAACTCATCGCGCAGGCGCAGGCCGAAGTGCGCCGCGCGGCCGCCGTGGCTGTCGAGCAGGAAATGTTGGCCCGTGTTCAGGAGATGCGCGCGCGCGTCGTCGAAGCTGAAGCGCAAATCCCGCTCGCCATGGCTGAGGCCTTCCGCAGCGGCAACCTCGGCGTGATGGATTTTTTCCGGATGAAAAACATTCAGGCGGACACGGGCATGCGCGAAAGCATCGCCGGCGCCGGGGGACCAGGCGGCGCCGGCGGCGCGGCCGGTTCGCAAACCAAAACTCCTGGCAATTGACCCGAAACAGATCTTCAATGAACCGTTGAGACTTCATGGATTTGGCGCTCTCCATTCTGACGGTGCCCGCGGCCCCGCCGGGCAAGCCACTACCCGGCGGCCTGGACACCTTTTGGATACTACTGCTGATTGTCCTGGGTTCAGCCATCAACGAGTGGCTGAAGAAAAAAAAGCAGACGAGCAAGAAGGATTCGTGGCCGACGGAATCGGACTCGCAGCAGCCACGCGACCCGGCAACGCCGCAGATGCCGCGCCCTGCGTCGCCCCGGCCGAAGGCGACGAGCGATTGGGAGGAACAACTATGGCGATTGCTCGACGGCGAAATGCCGGTGGCCAAGCCGCCGCCGGTTGCGCCGCCGCCCATTCGGCCGGTCATCGTTCAGGAACCAAAACCTTCTCCGCCCCAAAGGCGTGTCGTTGCAGCCGCACCCGTCGCGAGGACGGCTCCTTTGGCGTTGTCCGGACCTGGGACAGCGGAAGCGGCGAAGACGGTTGAAGTTCATCTTCAGGCGCTCAAGGAATCCGCGGCTGCTTATCAGCGCGCCAGTCACCTGCACGAGGGAGTAGCGGAACATTTGAAGCGGGTTGAGGAGATGACCGAGCATCATCCGGGTAAAGTTCCAACGGCACACCGTCCCGGTTTTTCTGCTGAGGCCGCCCAAACAATCGCGCTGGTCCGCAATCCGCGTACGGCGCGCAAAGCAATAATTGCGTCGCTGATTTTCGGCCCGCCCAAGGCGCTGGAAGGCGAATAATCTGGTTTACTTCGAGGGGGCTGTTTTTATATTCGCTGCTTGGTGTGCCGACGTGGCGGAATTGGCAGACGCGCCAGACTCAAAATCTGGTGGCCGCGAGGCCGTGTGGGTTCGACCCCCTCCGTCGGCACCATGTGAGAATGTGTGCAAGCGAGACTTCCAAAGCCAAAAGACTGCAACTCATTGAAAGGCAGGGATTAGAACTTTCGCTTGTTCAACTTCTCGACCAAGCCCGGCGGAGGTGTCAAGTGTCAACCTGTTTTGGCTGCCAAACCAGCCTTTGAAAGCGCCCCGCAGGGAGGATGCAAATAGGATTCAACGCTCCTGCCGACACGAAAAACAGCCACAAAACGTCACCTTTTTTTGTCCCTCAAGTTGTAAGGGCTTTCACCGCGCGCGAGGTGTCCGTGTCCTGCTTCAGATTCGTATTCACGCGGATCACCGCAGCTTGAGATGCGTCGTTGGTGATCTCTGCGCGCAACCCGGGATCCAGAGTAATGTTGATTTCCACAGGACCAGGACGCGCGGCAGCACGCAGGTCCGCGGCATTGGTCAAGGCGAGCTGATTACGCCCGGCATTACCGACGGCGGCTTGGATGCCGCCGATTTCCATCATGCGCGGCCTGGAGAGTACCGTGAGCCATTCCGAGCCGGCCTCACCAGCGAGTACGTTGAATTTTGGAAAAAAAGTGGGGCTGCTTACCATCCCGACGCCGGCGATCCCGCCGCTGGCCACGGCAAAAACACCGCCGCTCGCGGCCGGGAAAACGCCGCCTTCCGCGGCGCCTCCGAAAACGGAGCGCAACCCGCGCAGGAGGACTACTTGCATAATCGTTTCGGCAATACTCTTGAGCAGGTCGGCGAAAGATGCCTTCAAACCTTGTGCGCCGGCGATGAGCCCGACGAAAGCATCAAATCGATCTCCTCCTGGCCACCGATCTTCTCCGCCAACGACAGTTGCTGAATCTGCTTCATGCGCTCCTGGAAAGTCCGCAGATTTGCAAAAGATTCGCGCTCGTCGCCTGAAAGGGTGGCTTCAAGAAGGTCATCCTGGAACGATTTGATTTGCTGCGCCTCAGCCTGCTCTTGCTGAATGCGCCGACTGCGCGATTCCACTTCGCGCATGTCCTCTTTTTGAAGGTTATCGATTTTTTCCTGATGAATGCGATCAATGACAGCGGCGTAGGCTTCATCGATCTGCTTCAAAGCAAGCTCGGTATCGACTCCCTCTTTTTTATAGTTGAGGACGGCCTGCCGCGCCTCATTCCACGCTTTAGTGGCGGAAAATGTTTGCCCTTCTACGCCGGTCAGTGTGCCTCCGACATAACTTTCAGCGACACCTGCGGCCCGCTGCCATTGGCCCATCGCGGCCGTGTCCTTCCCGGACTGATATTGCAGCCCGATAATCTCCTGGATGGCCTGGCGCTTCGGGCCGGGCTGGCCACGGTCAAGGATCATTCCAAGCAGGTTCCTGCGTTCATCGCTAACAACGCCAGCCGCCGATAATCGGGCCAGAACATCGACTGCCGCAATGTTCGTCGAGATGCTCTGCACAAACGCGTCGAATTCAGTCCGCACTTCTTCCAGCTTCGCCTTGTGCGCTTTCCACGCTTCTGTACCAGACTGAATTATCGGGACTAGGAGAGCCATAGCACCCGTGACGCCGGCAACGGAAAAACCGAGCAATTTGGATGTGGCGCCAATCGCCTTTAATGCTGCCTCCGCGGCGAATCCTTTGGCAGCCACTTCCGGGAAGCTCACAAGAGCCAGGAGCTTCAAATCCGCGCTCAAGGTCCGCGCGGCTGATTTCATCTGGCCGGCGCTGACGGTGAACGCGGCGGAGCTGGCCGCCGTAGCCGCGGTCATCGTCTCCGTCGCCGCGGTGGTTTCTTTGGCGGCGGCGCTGACGGCTTTCAAATCCGCCACGGCGGTCTTCGCGCCGGTGCCTTGTTCGAGCAGCTCGATGACGTACTGGGTTTTTAGATCGGTAGCCATAGGTCAGAGGGGGAATGCGGCTTCTTCAGCCAATCGTTTCTGCGCGATCTCTTCGAATTTGCGGAACAGCCGGTCGCCAGCCAGCAGCCGCATGGCTTCGCGCGTCAGGGTCTCCAGGCAGGAAAGGGAAAGTCTCTCCAAAAACTCCGCAGTGGCAACTTGCGGCGGCAGGCAATGCAACAGAATGACCGTCGGCTCTCTCGTCTTCAGATAATCCGCTACGATTCTCAGGTGCTCGGCCTGCGGCGGCGCCGTCAACCGGATCATCGTCGGCCAACCGGGCTTTGGCTCGCCGCGAAAATACTCCAGCGGCAGATCAATGAACGCGCCATCGCCCGCGCCTGGCTTGCGGCCCAATTCAGCGACAGCTTTTGCAACACTCGGTTCGATGCGCACGGATTCCATAGCTCAAAAAATGGCCGTGCGGATAGGAGACACTTCACGCGCGCGCTGCCTTCCCCTTGGCGCGAAGAAAAGCAAAACAGGCCAGCACAGTCAAACGGTTTTTACGTGGAAACAGATCGCCCGCTTAATGAAGAATCTCGATCTTGAACCGGTACACTGTATTGGTGTCCATCGGAGCATCGGTGATTATGCCGGACTCGGTTGAATTGGGACGTATCAGATAATCCCACCCATTGGGCGCCATTCGATCCACAAGTAACGGTGAAAAGGTCAGCGTTGAGACAGGTCACCAACGGTGCGTAGGCGAGGTGCTTTTTGCAGTCGAGCATGATCTCGATTCCGTAAACTGCCGGGGCAAACTTCAGTCGGATTTTCTCAAGATAATCAGCCGTGCCCAGATCGGTTTCGATAACCCCTTTGGAGTTGAATACGCAAGTCGGCCGCACTTGCTTGGCCAATTCACCGAGGAATCGTTCATTTAACACGGCGTTTCTCGCAGCCGTCGTGATCCTGGCGTCGCACCAGATGTAAACAGTCACAGCCCCCGCAATGAAGGCGCCTAGCATGCCTCCGTTGCGCCAGGCAAACCCAAACGACTTTGTAGCCCAAGCTGGAACTTTGTCGTCGCTCATTTTCCTTCTTTCAGTCGGGCGGTTTCTCTTTGTGTTCCCAAGTGCGCGTCCGATACACAAGCTCCGAGTTGATGCGTCTGGCAAATTCCAAATAGATCGCTTTGAGGCCGCCCGTCTGCATCGAGATTTGTTGCTCAAAGTGTTTGAAGGCTGCTGCCAATTCGTCAGTGGATAACATCTGCAAGGCTGGGAAATCTGAACGTTGGGACTTGAATTTATCGACTTCTTCGGTTGACATGAAGCCAATGCCAGATAGCAGCCATCCGTCCGATACCCCGAGCGCGGCAGCAAGCTTTTTGATTAGGTTCTCGTCGGGCTTCGCCTGCTCTCCGCGTTCGATCTCTCGAATGAACTGGGGATCGCAACCGCATCTTTTTGCCAGGCTCTCGACGCTCATGCGTTTCGATTGTCTTTTCCAGCGCAGTCGTTGACCAAGCCCCCGCTTGTCCTCGGCGGTTAATTGGCTCTCAGATTCCTCTTTTTCTTGTGGGAAAAAACCCCAAGGCGCAGACCGTTTTTCGTTATACTCCTCCAGATATTTGTCCAAATCCGTCGCTGGCCTGAGACCTGCCGCTATCTCTGCCTGGAGCAACCTAAAAAGCGCCCTCTCGCTAAAACGCGCATCTCCGCGCAACGCTTTATAGAGCATGGATTCACTGAGCCGAAGCCGCCTGGCAATCTGGCTCCAGGTAAGCTGCTTTTTGATTCGGAGCTTTTGCAGTCGCTCCGAAGCACTGTAATTAACTGTCACATTTGCTTCTTGCATGAATTACAGTCTTTGATAGCTTATATGTATGTTGTCTCGGCAACGACAATTGAGATTAGCCCGGAAACAGGCGAAAGCCACCCTCAAAAGGCGGGGTTGGAGCTATCGGCGAGTTGCCCCTGTGCTTGGAGTCAGCTTCACGCATCTGGCCAAAGTCCTTACGGGCAAACGCTCATCCAATCGGCTTCTCGCGGAAATCAAGAAATTGCCTCGCGCCGCTGAAACTTGACCGCATCAACTCCCGCGCGCATGACACCTCAACTAGCCCAATCTCTTAAAGATCGCTCCCCGCGCGGCGGTTGGCGTCTGAGACCAGGGGAGTTCAAAATTGTGTCGCTCCGCGAATGCTGCATGGACGATCCGCTGGCGGATACGCCGGAGAAAATCGTCGCTTTTTGGCGCGCGCAAATCGAAACGACGCACTGGTATCGTTCGGACGCGGAGTGCTTTTGCATCATCATGCTGAACAGCCGGCGGCGGATCATCGGATACAACCTGGTCTCCATCGGAACGCTGAATACGATTCTCGTGCATCCACGGGAGGTCTTCCGCGTCGCGATAATTGCGGCGGCGGATGCAATCGTTCTCGCGCATAACCATCCCTCCGGCGATCCTGAGCCTTCTCGAAACGACATCCAAGTAACGCACGATCTGGTCCGCGCTGGAAGCCTCTTAAAGCTTGAGGTGCTCGATCACATCATTCTCGGGAAATGCTGTGAATCCTTCAGCAAAGGCTACGTCTCGCTGAGGGAACTGGGATTTTTGTATCCCCCCGTTAATAGCAGGACATCGCGCAGGAAATCGAAAGGGCCGATGCGCAAGCGGCGAACTGGCCATTCGTTCAAAGAGCCTAACGGCGCGCTCGTTACGGTCACAAGGTAGGAACCATGCGCAAACTTCCCCCCAGAGCAACGCGCCATCCGGCCAACGGGTTTTACCGCGCCCGCGTGGTTTCGAAGGTTTTGAAGTGCTCCCAAAAGACCGTTCACAACTCTGCTGCGCGCTACAATTGGCCACGGCGAAAGCGGAAGAATTTTTTTGAATTCGCCGTGCCGATGGCCCTGGCGAAGAAATGCGCGGCTCTAGTCGCAAAGGAAGATGAGCCGCAGCACATCGAGCTCGAGTTGAAAGTTAATGAGGCGTCTCTCACGCGGATGCAGCGCGCGCGTCTCCTGTTTCGGCTGGCTGGTGTGGCGTTTTACAAACACCAGATTACCGGCCCTGCCGCTGTCGCGAGTGGGATCGCACTCGCGCGCACGATAGGTTTCCTGGCGCCGGTTTTCAAGATTGCGGAACGGACATTGGGTCGGCTCGTCGCCGCCTACGATGATCGCGGCCTCGTTGCCCTGGTGGATCAACGCGCCGGCCGATCCGGGCGCCGGAGAATAGGGGTTAAGTCAGAGACCGGTAAACGGAGCGCTGGAGAATCAGCCTTGTGCTACCCCAACAATAATTCTGCCACCGCAAATCCATTTACCTGCAATGAGCCATAAAACAACGGATCGTGACGTTGGCGTCAAGGAAGCCGCGCGCCGCCTGGGCGTGACGGAAGATGAGGTTCTGCTCTCGATCCAAACCGGCGAGCTCGAGGCGGAGAATATTTCAATGGGCGCCACTCCGTTGTATCGAATCACCACCGCAGCTCTGGAACATTTCGCAGCTTCATTGAAAGCGCCTCATTCGAAATGAATTTTCTTACGGCCATCAAAAACTTTTTCTTTGGCGATCCCGCCTTCGCAGGGCCGACGAGATCGGCGAGCGAAGGCGGGATCGCCAAAGAAAAAGCCGTTTCGCTTTTCGCGCAAGGATCAAATCCCGATCGGCGCGCCGGGCCGGGTTTATCGCGGGCTGTCCAGCAACTGGTGTCGGCGCGCGCGCCAGGCGGCCGTTGATTCCGGCCCGGTCGTCGCGCTCTTCAATCGCCCTCACGAGTATATCGACCGCGATCTATTCTGGCAGTATCTGGTGGTTTGGGAGGCGTTGCGCGGGGAATTCTTCATCATCCCGCTGGATGCCAGCGACGGCGCCGTGCGGCTGGATCAGCGCGCGCCAAAAATCGCCAAGCTGCTCGTGCTCTCCCCGGACTTTTTCTGGCATCGCGTCGTGGGTTTCAAACTTGAGGCCTGGCGTTATACCGGCTCGCCGCTGATGTCCCCGTTGGCCTCGCAATATTTTTTGCCGGAGGAACTCGTCCACAAGATGCGGCCCAACCCATATTTGTTTTGGCGCGGGCTCTCGCCCCTCACCGCCGCCTTGTTGCCCGCGCAGAGTGATTACGCCGCCAGCCAATTCATGAAAGGGCTGATGCTGAATAACGCGGACACCGGCCTGATCGCCACCAGCGATCAATGGCTCAGCCAAGAGCAACGCGAGCAGGTGTTGGCTGCGCTGCGCGAGCGCAAGCGCATGGCCGGCACCGCGGACCGGCCGATCATCATGGGCGGCGGACTCAAGCTGGAGAAACCGCAGATTTCATCCGCCGACGGCCAATTCCTGGAACACCGCAAGCTCAACCGGCTGGAGATTGGCGCGATTTTCAAAGTGCCCGCGACGATGATGGGATTCACCGAGGACGCCAACCGCGCCATTGCCGAGCAGGAACGTCTCACCTTCATTGAGAACACACTGGCGGCCATTTGCAAACGCCTTGAAGTCGCGGTGCAACCGATCATCCGCGCGATGGATCCCGGGTTGGAAGGATGGTTCGACATCGACTCGTTGCCGATCATGCAGCTCGCGCGCCGGGACCGGATGGACGCGGCAAGCAAAGCGTGGGGCATGGGCGTTTCGGCCAACGAGATTAACAAGGTCTATGACCTCGGTTTTGCCGACGCGCCAGAGCGCGCTGTCGGATATTTGCCGTTCAGCGTCCAGCCGATCACGAATCCGCCCGCGCCGCCAGTGGCGGATAATCCCGCCGCCAAAGCATTGCGGCTCCTTCATCCCTCGAAGATCAAACCGCCGGAAACGAGGAAGCCCCCCGGACCGAAGGCTAACGGCAAAAAGAAAATTACATTTCATCGAGACGGGCGCGGCGTCATCATCGCCGCGGAAATTTCGGAGGCTTCAACGGAGACTGCTCCATTTTACCCGCTCGACGCCGGAGACCTCGCTCAATACGCGAAACGCGCCAGACCTGCGTTAAACGGAGATTCCGGGCGCCGCAAACAGATTCGGCCCTCATGAGCTTTGCCCCTTCATCGAACTTGAGTTTGCGCGCTGCCCTTCCCCAAACGGCCGTGCGGAACCAAACTATGAAGGGGCTGTCCGCTTCCAAAACGCCTCCGCGGGCCGCCGCAGCTCGGCGTTCCACGCGGGGAGGCGCATCTATGAGCAAGAGTGGCCCAAACGCCTCGGGCCAGCCTTTGCGCGCGAGGATTAGGGCTTGCCTGGAGGCGCCTGCTCCCCCGCTGCCGAAAATTTTCGGGACTCTCATCGAGGAGCAGATGCGCTTTAACCGGATGAAGGCAGAGGAAGCAAAACAGCGCCTTGAACTGGAGCAGGGCCTCAAGGCCCTGGAGCTATTGGCCAAAGAGAAAAAATGGGGCGAGCGAAAACTGGCCAAAACAGCCGGATTGAGCAGGACCACGTGGTTTCGCCTTCGGCATGGCCAAATACCACTCCCCAACGCCATTCAGCGCCTTCGGACAGCTCTCACAACGTTGAACATCAACCCAACGGCCGATTATGCAATTTGACCTCAACCGAGAGTTTGGCGATCGGCTCGTGCCCCTCCAGGGCGGCAGCTCGGGGATCCGGGCTGGCCTGCACGTCGAAACGCGGGAACCGAGAGAAGCATCTGCCGATGCACCCATTCTGGATTTCATCGCCAGTGATGAGACGGTGGACCGCTACAACGAAGTGATCCGGCTGGACGGCTGGCAGCTCGACAACTTTCGCCGCAACCCGGTCATCATGGACTCACACGATTATTCGAGCATCGGGAAAATCCTCGGCAACTCCCCGCTGATCGACGTACGCGAAGGGAAGCTGATCAACCGCGTTCGCTTCGCAGTGGAAAATCCGCTCGGCAACCTGGCGTATAAAATGGCAAAGGGCGGCTTCATCAAATCGGAGTCGGTAGGCTTCATCCCGTTGGCCTGGCAGACTGGAAAGAACGCGGATGAACCGGACCGCACCTATACGAAACAGGAGCTGATCGAGATTTCCCTGGTGGCAGTGCCGGCCAATCCCGGCGCGACCATCGGGGCCGCGCTTAAGTCGGGCGCGCTGCTGAAAAGCGATGTCCGTGAACTTTCGCAATTTCTGAAATCCTTTTGTGACGATTCGGCAGACCGCATTGCCTATGCCAGCGCCCCAGGCTCTGCGGTCAATGGGGCGCGTTTATTGCAGTACGCGCGCGCCGCCGCCAAAGCGGTGAGACGCGCTTAACCTCAGCCGCCGGCGGCGGGCGTCTCGCCGCGCCTGCCGCCGGCTAGAAAGAAAAATTATGCAAACGATGATTCCGAACCAGTCGGCCACACGCCGACTTCAACTGTCAGACGAAAGCGCCCGTCAACTCGCGGCGATTGTGATCGTCGCCGCGCTGGAAATCGGCGCGTGCAAAGACTGGGCCGACAAGAGGCGTGAGGCTGCGCTCAAACGCTTCACGTCGCTGCTGCCATTCGAGGTGCGGACTCCTTTGCCTCTGGATAGAATGGCTACGATCAGTGGGCGAGCACCGTTGACTTCGACCGAAGTTCCATTGCCCGCGACTCTCGCTACAGAGGTGTCCGAATTGATCTGGAACTACGGCCAGGCGCGGCGCCTGGCCACGATTTATCCGCTGGCCAAGGGCGTGAATCTGCTTCCAAGGTTAACAACCCCCGCCGAATTTGGTTTCGTAGGTGCAAGCGTGAACCTCCCGGAGATGAAACCGGCTTTCGACACGGTGAGTCTCGAGGCGCAGAAGGCAGCCGGCATTATTCGCGTGCCTGAAGAGCTGGCCGAGGACCAGCCGGAGTTGTTTGGCAACTATCTTGGAAATCATATCGCGCGACATCTCGCGAAGTTCGAGGACAAGGTGATGTTCCTGGCGGACGGAACGGGCACTTACAACACGCGGAAGGGCGTGACCAAATTTGCAATTGACAGTGGTTGGTTGCAGCAGCTTGCGGCGGGGGCAACGTCGCCACAGGACATCACCCTGGCGGACGTGCGGAATTTGCGGGCCAAGGTTGATCCCGAAGTGCTCGCCGATTCGGCGTATTTTTGCAACATGACGATGGAGCAGCGTTTCGTCCTCTTCAACAGCTCAGCGGTTCAAACTCCCTACGTGGCCAGCACTTCACCCCCAAGGCTCGACGGCTTCCCTGTCATTTGGGTCGGCGTCATGCCGCTGTTCGATGCTGCGGCGCATCCCGGCCAGGCGCAAATTGCCTTTGGCGACATGAGCTATTGGCGCTTGGGCCTTCGCCAGGATATGACGGTTCGCGTATCGCTCGCGACGAACAGTCTGGTGGACGAAATCCGATTGCTGCCAATCGAGAGATTCGACATCGGCTGTCTCGGAGCAAAGTCAGTTGCCGCCCTGCAACTCGCGGCTGCGTGACGCACCAGTAGAATGAGATCACACACACACCAGGCCCCCCTCATTCGCGACTTCGAGCTTGTCAAAACGCCAAGCTGGTCAAAGCGACAACAGGCCGTTCCTGCGATGGCCGCCGCGCTGAGCTGGTGGGTGTTCGAGTTCATCGCGCTCGTTTGGGCAATGAAATCGGACTCGTCGAAGCCGCGCGTGTATCTTAAAAGGTCCACTTTGGGAACGGTCCCTCTCACATCGCGCGGGACCAAAACGCAAAACGAGACGGGCAATCTCGTCAGCGGGGGCCGTTCCCTTTTCCTTTCCACGGTCTGAGGATCAATTCCTATGAACTACAGCGCGATATGCCCATCCGCAAAGCCTGCCGAATTCGGGCAGCTTCCCGTTTCCGTAAAGCTCTACACCGCCTCGCGGATCGCTGCTGCCCTCGGCAGATCGCGCCAGGCGCTTCACGCCGCGCTTCAAAACGTCCCCGCCTCTGGCGCGTTGCCTGGTAGCGGCGGCGTGGCCAAAGCCTGGACGTTTGACGCGCTCCCGGCGGCCTTGCGCGCGGACCTGGCCGAATGCGCGCGGCAGCGCGGTTATCGCGACGCGGAGCATCTGCTTTCCATTCCGCCGAAAGCGTGGCAACCGCCGATCCCGCTGAATGAACTCGCGCCGCATTGTCTGGCAAAGGCGGACAAACTGCGCCGCGCGCTCGCTCCGGTTCTCGCTCGCCTGAACGCTCTGAGCCCGTCAAAGTCGGAACTCGCTGCCGTTGGCGTCCAGGAGTACGCTCGCGTCTTTGGTCACTCGATCTCTGCGCGATATTGGCGAACGCTTTGGGAGCGCACCTTGAAGCGCGACGCGGGCGCTGAACATTTTGACCGCCTCGAGATCTATCTCGATGACCGTCTGGCGCGCAAAGAACGCGCACCTGTGCCAGCCGTCGTGCTTCAGGAATGTCACGAGCTGGAGCGATACCTTGCGAGCTTCAAAAATTCGCAGAGCCCCACCGCCGGCGAGCAAGTGATGTTGTGGTTTCAGACCTTCCAAAAATTCGAGGAGGCGCTTGCCGCCGGCAAACCTGCGGCGAAACAGAAGCGCCAATTCTGTGAGTTTTTACTCGCAAAAGCCCCGTTCATCGCCGACACGTTCAGCGCCGTGCGAATTCAGTTTGAGCGAAAGTTTCGGCGCTGGACTAAAGGCGGCCGGCTGCCGGCGGCCATTGAGGATCAGAGGCCGAAGAAATCCGGCTGGTATCGCGCGCCAAAGCTCAATGAGGAAGACCGGGACAAAATCATCGGACATGCTGTTTTGTTCAATGACGGTCGCGTGAGCCAGGCTTGGCGCGAGCTGCTGGCGTCTGAGGGGCTGAGCGAAGAGCTGGCGCGTTATTACTTGGCCAATCCCTCCAACAAATCGCACGTCCCGAAATCGGTTCGCGATCAAGTCCGGTGGGATGTTGCGGCGCTGGATGACATCCATCACGGCCCGCGGCAGGCGCAACTCAACGGCGCCCATCTTTCGCGCGATTGGTCCTGCGTGGCGGCTGGCGACTGGTACCAGGCGGATGATGCAACTTTGCCGATCTATTATTCCGAGCCGGACGGCAAAGACTGGTTTCGGCTGATCCGTGGCCAGCTTCTCCTCATGATAGACCTCCGCTCAACGTGCATTCTCGGCTATGCGCTGTTGTCGGACAGGAACTACAACTCGCTGGCGATCCGCACGCTGATAACGCGGACGTGCGACGAGCACGGTTTGCCGCGGAAGGGCTTCTATTTTGAGCGCGGCATCTGGCAAAATTCACGGCTGATTAAGGGCGCCAGAAATGCCGGCGCGCTCTCCTGGCCGGAGGCAGAGAAGGGACTTTGCGATCTCGGCCTGCGATTCATTCATGCCAGATTACCCCGCGCGAAGCCAGTCGAGCGCGTGATCGGGGCGCTCCAGGACCTGATGGAAGGCATTCCCGCTTACGCCGGCCGTGACGAGCGGCATGATTGTTTTGAACGCCTTCAGGAATTGAAACGCCAGGTCGAAAACCGAAAGATCGATCCTGAAGGCCACTTCCTCTCCGCGGAGCAATGGCTGGCCACGCTCGATTCACTTTGCGAAAGTTACAATGCCGCATCGCAAAACGGGAAGATGACAGAGGGCCTCTCGCCCTCCGAAGCATTCCAACGGTTCCAGAATAAGGCCGATCCACAGGTCCGCTTTGACGCCAGGTGCCGTTATCTGCTCGCGCATCATCGGCGGCCCGTGCGCGTCACGCGGAACGGGATCACGCTGCGCTTTGGTAAGAACGCTTTTAATTATCGGAACGAGATCACCGGCCGGCTGATTGGCCAGACCGTGCTGGCCTGGTTCAACCCGGAAGCCCCCGACATTCTTTCCGTGTCCGACATGGAGCGCCGAAATGTCTTCGCCGTCGAACGCTCGCAGGACGTGCCGGCGGTTGACGCATCTGGAGAACTGCTAGGAATGGAGCTAGCGCGCGTCGCCGCGCATCAATCCCACGCGAAGACCTATTATCGAATGTTGCGAAATAAATTTGCCCCTGCCTTCCGTCGCAACCTGATGGACCGGGCGACAGCCGATCTAGGCCGTGAAATGCAGGAGCAAGTCACCGAGCGCGAAACCGCCGTGAAGCAGGAGCGTTTGAACACGGCAAGGGCGAGGAAGCTCTCATGCGAACTGAACATGGCTGTTCCTCCTGTCGCCGCGCGTCGCCCGGAAGCCCTCGCCGCCCTGGAGAGACTCAAAACAATCATGGCAGAGGAGGATTAAATGGGGAGCAACACGCGCCACGCCGAATCGGGAAATCCATTGCGACAGGAGCGCTACGCTTCGAGCGGAGAATTCCAGCGCGGATTGATGGCAAACCTTGTCGCAAAGCGTGTGGCAATCCTCAAACAAGTAAAAGCAGTGCGCGATGAATTGAAGGAATACGCTCATAGATTCCCTCTCGATGGAGACATTGACATCTGGGAACTCGGCCAGGACGAAGAAGAAACCAGCTTGCCAGCGCCAAGACGTTCAAAGGCAAGAATAGCTCCCGACAGTTATCCCGCGGCCGCGTTCGTGGAGGTTTGTCGTGCCGCCGCTTCGGAGATCGCCAAGGACCTTATGCGACTCTGTTTGGATCCGGCTACGTGCGTTGAAGCAGGCTTTTGGTATTTTGCAAACCTGGGAAGGTGCCTCCGGGATTGTCTGATCTCTTGGACGGATGCGCGGTCTCAGGGAGTAGTGACAGAACTTGGCCGTCAGGTTCGTGAAACTCTGGATTACAGCCTGGCAAGTCGCTGCCTTACCATTATCGAAGGCGACGCCAGGACCGGAAAGACTTTCGCCGCGACCGCCTGGTGCGAGCAAAACCCCGGCCGTGCGCGCTACGTCCAGGTACCATCTTCCAGCGACGATGCAGGCTTTTATCGCGCTATCGCCCGCAGTCTTGGAGTCAGTATAAACCTTAACTCCAAGGCACATGAATTGCGCGACCGCATCGAGGATGTGTTGCAGAGCGGTGATTTGCTGTTGTGCCTGGACGAGGCTCATTATCTTTGGCCACATAGTAATTACCGCGAAGCGCTGCCTCATCGCGTCAATTGGGTCATGACCGCTCTCGTAAACCACAGAGTGCCGGTCTGCCTCATCACGACACCGCAGTTCCAGCGAATGCAAAAGCGCATCGAGGAGCGGACGCGTTGGACTTCTGAGCAGTTTATCGGGAGAATCGGCCATTATCAAAAGTTGCCCGGGAGTCTTTCCGAGAATGACCTCGCAGCCGTAGCAAAGTCGTTGCTGCCGGAAGGCGACACCAAGTCGCTACAACTTCTGGTTGCGTATGCGATCAGCTCCGCAAAATACCTCGCTGCCATTGAATCAATCGTGCGCCGCGCGCGCTACCTCGTCGGAAATGAAGACCGCTCAAACATGACGTTGGCGCACGTCAAAAGGGCCATCCGTGACAGCGTAATTCCATCTGATAATGCCCTGGCTGAGGCGTTTGGGGCCAGTGCGCGGACAATTTTGAATCGCGACCTCAAAGGGGCTGAAAAGCCATTGCAGACATCGCGCACAACCGCTGCTCGGATGAGCGGTGGAGAAGATTTACCGGTCGAAAAATTCGACGGCCGAAACGGACTTTCCAGATCGGCGCCGGTCATGCCGGCGTAGGCTCTGGTTTTGCATTTTTGCGCACACCCCTTCGGGAGGGTGCGCAATTTCCACGTCTTCTGGTTTTGGAAGTTTGGAACTCTCAACTTGTTCAACTTATCAGCCAAAATACAAGGAGTTGCGTAACATTTGAAGATGAGGTTGAACCGCTTTGCCGAGACTTTTCAAGGTCTGGCTTCCGCAGTGACAGCACACCAAGTAAGGGAGTATTTGCAGGGCCCCAAACGGAAAAATGGCAAGGCGGTCTCGAACAGAACGCGGCGGAATTTCCAAACTGTCATCAACAGCCTTTTTCACTTCGCCCGCATGCGGTGGTACGTGGTGCGCGACGTGGTGGATGAAATTTGCGAGATCGGTTCCCCTAAAGTGCAAGTAGCTGAGATCGGCGTCTTCACGCCTGAACAGATTAAATCAATTCTGGCCGTGTCTCGGAGTGAACTGTTACCAGCCTTCGCCATCGGCGCATTTTGTGGATTGAGAACGGCAGAGTTACAACGGCTGGATTGGCAGGATGTAAAACTTGAGCAACGTGTCGTCATAGTAGGAGCCAAAAAGGCAAAAACAGCGAGCCGTCGTGTGGTGCCAATCTCTGACAACTGCGCGCGCTGGCTTGGCCCACACTGGAAAAAGGAGGGGAGCGTTAGTCCGGCGCCCCACGACAACGCGCTCGGCGACCGATTCGAACGCGCGGCGTCTCGAGCTGGGTCAAATGGGTAAAGAACGGGTTGCGCCATTCGTTCTGTTCTTATCGCCTCGCTGTCACTCATGATCCACTGCAGCGCACTACCTCCTTCGGGCCGGGTGTGTAGCCCTCGATATCTACTTCTTGCCCCCAGGCGTCTCCGGTGAGCGGCGTGACGAAAGACATGGATGCTGCCCGCACGCCGGGCGACTCTTCCAGACGTCCAAGCAGCTCCTTGTAAGCCGAAACGCGGCGTGTCCGGTCAACGCGTCGGCTGAAAGCGGCCTGGAACAGGACGACACTTTCACGCAAGAAGCCCATGTCCATTCCTTTGAGATGTTGGAGTGTGCGCACAAACAATCCCGCGCCAACCAACAAAACGAGAGACATGGCAACCTGTATCACGACAAGCGATTGCTGGAGAAACTGCCGATTTGCCGAAATGCTCACGCCTGTCCCTTTGAAAGCTGTGGTCAGATCGGACCGACTGCTGCGAAGCGCCGGGGCCAGACCGAATACAAAACCAGTCGCCAACGAAAGACCCATCGTAAAGCACAACACTCGCGCATCCGGAGCGAGGTCGAATGAGACCGGATCGGACTGAACCCCCACGAAGGAAACGAGCAGGCGAGCGCCCCACTGCGCGACGAGCATTCCCAACAAGCCGCCCAGCCCGGCCAGCAAAACGCTTTCCGTGAGCAGTTGTCGGATCAGCCGCAACCGGTGCGCTCCCAGCGCGGTGCGAATGGAAAACTCCCGCGTGCGGGTCATGGCCCGCGCGAGCATCAGACTTGCCACATTCGCGCAGGCAATCCACAACACCAACCCGACAACCACTGTCAAAATCATCAGCAGCAGGCTTGCGACGAGCCGCGCGAGCGCGAGCGCACCGGCGAGACCGAGCACGCAGCCGAGCGATGCCAGCGCGAGTCCCTGCCGCACGACGAGCGCGAGCACATCGCGCACGCTCGCACCCAGCGCCATGCGCACGCCGATCTCGCGCGTGCGCCAAATGACAACGCCCCGTAAAGTCCCAGACTCGCCAACGTCAGCATCTGCACGGGCCACCACAGGTCAGCATGGCCATCGACCTCGATGCCCGAAAAACCTGCCGGCATCACACCGACGATGGTGAACGGCATCGTATCGAGCTGAATTGCCCGGCCGATCACCGATGGATCCGCCCCGAAGCGCCGCTGCCAGAACGCGTGGCTGATCACGACCACGGGTTGAGGATCGTCAGTACGATCATCCGCGGGCGCAAGCGTGCGCCCGACGAACGCAGGCACGTCGAGCACGTGAAAAAAGCTGCCCGAGACCGCCTGCGCTTTCACTGGTTCGGGATCAATTTGTCCAAAGCCGGTCGCCCTTAGGTCCCGCTTCGACACCCATCTCTGCGCCGCTGCAAGAGCCGTGTGCGATGGCGCACGTTCACTGAGCCGCTGGTAAAATGCGTACGGAAACCCCTCATCGCGGAGGGAAGCGCCGCCGGCGGTCACGCGCACCAATCGTTCCGGCTCCGGGACGTGGAGCGACCGCAACACGAGTGCGTTGATCAGCGTGAAAATCGCCGTGTTCGCCCCGATACCGAGGGCGAGCGTGACCACGGCCACGGCGGTGAACCCGGGATTCTTCAGCAACTGGCGGAAAGCGAATTTCAAATCATTCATGGTTCGTTAAATCGTTAAAAGGTTGAATCGTTGAATCGGCGGACGGGGCGAAAGAGTTTTGGCAATTCGATTTCACGTTTTAACGATTCAACTGTTCAACGATTTGCGATTGGGTCCGTTGTCAGTTACTTGATTTCGCATTCCGCACTCCGCATTCCGCATTCGATCTAAGGCTCTTGATAATGACAAAATCCGAATGACGAATGTCGAAAGAATGACCAAGCACGAATGTCCAAATCGCTCCGGCCAGTTCGCAGGCTTTGGCTTTGTCATTAGGATTTCGGAATTCTTTCGTCATTGGGAATTCGTCATTCGTCATTCGTATCGGAGCGCCTCCATGGGATCAACCTTTGCCGCCCGTCGGGCGGGAACCCAACCACCGATCAGCGCCGCGAGGACGAGCACACAGGGAACCGCGGCAAAGGTCAGCGGATCGGTTGGACTGACCTCGAACAGCAAGTTGCGCAGGAAGCGCGTCAGTCCGTAGGCGGACAAGAGCCCCACAATGATTCCCGCTCCGGAAAGCTTGATGACCTGGCTCAGGATCAATCCCTGCACCTGATGTCGTTGCGCACCCAACGACATCCGCACGCCGATCTCGTGGCGGCGCCGGGCCACGACGCAGGCCATCACGCCGTAAACGCCGACCAGGGCCAGGAGCAACGCCACACCCGCGAAGGTCGAAAGCAGCAGCATCTGGAGCCGTTGTTGTGCGACCGAATCCTCCATCAACGACGACAACGTTCTGACGAA
>QHNT01000348.1 GCA_003218515.1 Verrucomicrobiota bacterium
AGTCGCACTTTGGCATAGTCCTTCGACAGCAAACCACGAATCGGCTCCTCGGGGGGGAAGTCAGGATCGCCGTAGTAAAAGTCGCGGTCGGCATAGGCCAGGTTCATTACCTGGTAAATCGCGTGAAGGTAGCGGGCGCTGTTGTAGCCCATCGGTTGCACGTCCAGATTCTCCAGAAGATTGAGCGCCTGCAACATCACCGGCCCCTGCGTCCAGCAGGTGAGCTTGTAAACCTCAATCCCTTTGTAGGCCGTCATCACCGGCTCCTCGATCTTCACCTTCCAATGCGCGAGGTCGGCGACCGCATGCAATCCGTCTTGTTCGCGCGAACCGCGACAGAATTCTTCCGCGATGTCGCCTTTGTAGAAGCGGTCGTAAGCGGCCAGGATCGCAGCTTTGCGGTCCTTGCCCGCCTTCAACTCCCTGGCCTCGGCATCGACGAGCTTCTGCAACGTCGCGAGCAGGTCCGGCTGGCGCCAGATTTCACCGGCACGCGGCGCTTCGTTCGTCTGGCCCGTGTGCGGGAAGAACACCTTCTTTGAATACGGCCACTTCTTCAGCTTCACTGCATTGGTGGTGTTGTTGATCTTCCGTACGAGTTCGGCTTCGATGGGATAACCATCCGCCATTTGCATCGCCGGTTCGAGAACGGCTTTGAGCGACATTGACCCGAACTCCGCAAGCATCACCATCAACCCGCCCGGATTTCCGGGAGTCACCGCCGCGAGCGGGCCTTCGGCGGGTGGATACTTGAGCTTCTTTTCCTTGAAAAACTCAGGCGTGGCGCCGGTCGGCGCGACACCCAGCGCATTGATGCCGACGACCTTTTTCGTGAGTGGATCATAAATGAGCGCCTGCGTTTCCCCGCCCCAGCTTACGTCGTCATACATCGTGCAAACGGCGGCGAGCATGGCGCAGGCGGCATCGACCGCATTGCCGCCGCGCTCCAACATCATTGCGCCGGCGGTGGCCCCGAGCGGTTTGCCCGTGATGGCGACCCAGTGGCGTCCGTGCAAGACGGGTTTGTGCGTGTCTGAGAAGGGTTCTGGCGCCGCCGCAAAGCATGAACCCGTGATGAGCAAAGCGAACACCGATTGGCGGAATAGTGCGATTTGCATGATGAGCCGGTAGATTAAACAATCTGCCAGACAAAGCCAACAGCAGTCTTGCGCGCGCCAGTCGGATGGGCAGGGCCATTGACAAAGTGCCGGCTCATGCGGACTGCCAGTCCGCGATACAGCCGATTGACAATCGGCGCTACAGCGTAGCGCAGACTGGTAGTCTGCTGTGTCGCCGGTTGTTAACCGGCTGCGGCTGCACAACCCCTTGCGCGAAATTTGTCAATGGCCTCAGTTGAACTTGCGGCGACGCGAACAAACGCATTGCGTTGACTGGCGAACAGACCTTAAGCTTCGCCCACATTTCCCACAGCTTTAACCAGCGCGAAAGTCATGGCGCACCTGCATAAGAACAAAAGGGTCCAAGTCCTCTTCGGCGCGCTCCTTGTCGCCTTCACCGCGCCTGTCTCCGCGCAGCTCGTTATTTCCGGTAATGAAAACAAAATCGATCTCACGTCCGGCGCGCCCAGGGTCGTTCCGCCTGTCGCGCCGGATTCGATTTCCATCCTCGACTTTTCAAGTTTTCCGCCGTCGGTCCGTCATCTGAATGATATCCCTAATTCGGTGATCGGTCCGCCGTCCAACATCGCCATCACACCGGACCGTCGGCTCGCGCTGATCGCGAACTCACTGAAACTGGACGCGGCAAACCCGACGAATTGGGTGCCGGAATCTTTCGTGCACGTGCTCGATCTCGCCACCGCGCCGCCGAGGGTGATTGGCAGGGTCACAACAGGCCGCCAGCCTTCCGGCGCATCCATCGCTCCCGACGGCACGCTGGCGCTCGTCGCCAATCGCGCCGACGGGACCGTTTCGGTGCTGGCGATCCGCGGCAAAGAGGTCAGCTCGACTCAAACGGTCAAGGTCTGCGAACCGCAGGAGAGCGTCTCGGACGTGGCGATCAGCCCGGACGGCAAGCTCGCGCTCGCCAGCGCGCAAAAGGGCGGTTACCTCGCGGTGCTGGAGATCGAGGGAAAGCAAGTCACCGCCACTGGCCGGAAACTGTCCGCTTACGGCCAGCCTTATCGCGTCGTCATCACTCCCGACGGCCAACTTGCGCTGACCGCCGGCCAGGGCTACGGAAACGGAATGGATCGCGATGCCATCACCGTGATTGATCTCAAGTCCAAACCGATGCGCGCGATTGATTACATTCCGATCGGAGCGGCGCCCGAATCCATTGAGATCAGTCCCGACGGCAGACGACTCGCCGCAGTCGTGATGAACGGCTCGAACCTCGGGCCCGCGGATCCGAACCACAGCCGAAACGGCGGTGTGGTCCTCCTCACGCGCCGCGGAAGGACGTTTCGAGTCGTCGATGAACATTCCGTCGGCCGCATACCGGAAGGCGTCGCTTTCACCTCCGATGGCAAATACCTCGTCCTGCAGTGTCATCCGGATCGGCAGTTGTGGATTTTTTCAGTGAAGCGCGGACGGCTGAAGGACTCAGGCCAACGCATCAAGGTGCCGGGCATGCCGTCCTCGCTCCGCGCCTCTCCGTAACTCAACTACCAGACCACTATGAACCGACGCGATTGGATCAAACGACTGGGACTCGGCGCAACCGCAGGCGCGCTCGGCGTGTTGTCACGCGCCGATGCCTTTGCGGCGGAAACCAAAGTCCGGCCAACTGGAAGTCTGCCGCGGTTGAAAATCACCCGGGTGCGCGCGATCAAAACCGCGCCGCAACGGACGCGCCTCGTGGTCGTGAAGGTCGAGACGAGCGAGCCCGGATTGTACGGACTCGGTTGCGCCACCTTCAATCAACGCCCGCTGGCCGTGGTGACCGCGCTCGAGGAATACCTCGATCCGTTCGCGCGCGGCCGGGACGTGGATGACATCGAGGACCTCTGGCAGAACGCCTACACGAGTTCCTACTGGCGCAATGGTCCGGTATTGAACAACGCGCTCAGCGGCCTCGACATGGCGCTCTGGGACATCAAAGGCAAGCGCGCGAACATGCCGGTGTATCAACTCATCGGCGGCAAATGCCGCTTCGCCGTGGATTGCTACGCGCACTCGAGTGGCCGCGACCACCAGGAACTGGAGGACAGCGTTAGAAAAAACATCGAACAAGGCTTTCGCCACGTTCGCATTCAACTCGGCGGCTATGGCTCGCCCCAACTCTCCAGGAACGCCGACTTTAAAGACGCCGACTTCGGCTTGCCGAAGGACACGCTCATGGACGCGCAGCCTTACTTGAAAGCCACACCCAAAATGTTCGAGCACATTCGCAACACCTGCGGCGACGACGTCGAACTGTTGCACGATGTGCATGAACGCGTCGAGCCGCGTGACGCGATTCGGCTGCTCAAAGAACTCGAGCGCTACCGCCCGTTCTTTATCGAAGATCCCTTGTCGCCCGAAGCCAACGATTACTTTCGCCAGATGCGCGCGGCCACGATCGTGCCGATCGCCATGGGCGAGCTGTTCAACAGCCCGCACGAGTGGGTGCCTTTGATCAAGGATCGGTTGATCGACTTCATCCGCGTGCATCTTTCCCAGACCGGAGGGTTCACCGTCGCGCGCAAGATTGCCGCGCTGGCCGAGTGGTTCAACGTGCGTTCCGCCTGGCACGGACCGACCGACCTCTCGCCCGTTGGGCATGCCGCAAACATTCATCTCGACCTGGCGATTCATAATTTCGGGATCCAGGAAAGCCTCCGATTCAACGAGGCCTCGCAGGAAGTTTTCCCCGGATGTCCCACCATCAGGAACGGCTACTTCTACGTCAACGAAACGCCCGGCTGGGGCGTTGACATCAACGAAGAGGCCGCGAAGAAATTTCCCTATCCGGAGAATCCCGGTTACTGGGAGCCGGTGCGCCGCCGGGACGGCACGGCGGTGAGGCCATGAAGGACTTGTTTCCGCTCAAGCTGCCGGCTCCGCCAGCGATGGAGGCGGATGGTGGGGCGAGACTCCGTCGAGCCCTGATTTCTCTCGTTGGGAGATCAGGGCTCGACGGAGTCTCCACCCTCCGCAGTACTGCTACGGAGGACGGGTCGCCCCACCCGGTCCATGGGCAGGGTCAGGGTGAGGGAGAGCAAAACCTCCGACACGCTCTTTTCTCCACGGCTTTTTTGGGGCACTCGATCCTTTCCACTCTGCTCGCGTTTGTCCCGCTGCTGCTCACGGGCTGCCAGAAACAGAATCCCTCCACAGCGAATTATCCCGACCGCTCCATCAACCTCATCGTGCCGTGGGCGGCCGGCGGCGGCACCGACCGGCTCGCGCGATTCGTCGCCGACGCGCTGCAACGCCGGCTGGGCCAGCCGGTGATCGTTGTCAATCGTGTCGGTGGCAGCGGCGCGGTCGGTCACTCGGCCGGCGCGCTCGCCGCGCCGGATGGCCACACGCTGACCATGGCCACGTTCGAGCTGAGCACCATGCGTGCGATGGGAATCTCGAAACTGACCTGGGCCGATTTCGTGCCTGTGGCCCAGCTCAACGGCGATGCGGCGGCCATCCTCGTGCGCCAGGACGCGGCGTGGAAAAATCTCGGCGAACTGCTCGAAACGATCCGCCAGGAACCCGCTCAACTCAAAATGTCCGGAACAGCGACCGGCGGCGCGTGGGACCTCGCGCGGTCGGGGCTTCTGCTCGCTGCGGGCATTCCCGTGACGACCGTCATCTGGGCGCCGACGCAGGGCTCCGCGCCGGCGCTGGTCGAACTCCTCGGCGGCCATGTGGACGCGGTTTGTTGCAGCGTGCCGGAGGCGGTTTCGCAGATCGAAGGCGGCCAGGCGCGCGTGCTGGCCGTGCTGAGTCCGGAACGGCTCGCGGATTTTCCCGACTATCCTACGGCGCGGGAACAGGGAGTGGCGTATGACGCAGTCGGTTGGCGCGGCATCATGCTGCCCAAAGGGACACCGCTCGCGATCACGAGGCTGCTGAACGAAAAGCTTGCTGAGATCGCCGCATCCGACGGGTTCCGGCAGTTCATGAAGAGAAACGGTTTTGCGGTGATGGTCCGTGGCCCCGGCGAATTCGCGGAGTTTCTTCGCGCGGAGGACGCCAGGTGGGGAGAGGTCATCAGGAACGCAGGATACGAAACGCTCGGTCAGAACCATGATCCGGGACCGCGCGCCATGCCGATTCTACTGGCCACACTTCTCGTCCTTTGTCTCGTGGCCGAGGGATACCTGTCCCGCCGACGTGAGGACGCTCCGCTTAAATGCGGAGCGCGGAGCGCGGAGTGCGGAAGTACCTCGTGGATGTCTGCTGACGCGGTGTTCTTGCTGGTCGCACTGGTGATTTATGTTGTGGCCATGCCGTGGATTGGTTTTTCCGCCAGCACGTTCGCCTTTGCGGGGGCTGTGATGTGGCGCCTGGGCACGAAGTGGTGGTTGGCCGCAGCCGGCTCGGTGGTTCTTGTGGTCGCCATTCATCTCCTGTTTGTCGTGCTGTTCAAAGTGCAATTGCCATGAAGCCGCGGAATGCGGAAATCCGAATGTCGAATCCTCGAAATCCGAAACACCCTCGAAGAACGAGGCCAGACGGCGAACGCGTTCCCCAGTCAGCGGGGTCGCCATTCGTTGCGATCACAGCTTTCGTGCTTCGGGTTTCGTTCTGGCCTCGAACTTCGGATTTCGGAATTCAACACTCATGGACATCCTCCTGAGCCTCCTCCAGCCCGGTGTGCTCATCCCGTGGCTGCTCGGGATGGCGTTCGGCATTTTCGTCGGGGCTACACCTGGCTTGACGGCGACCATGGCGGTGACGTTGATCGTGCCGTTCACGTTTTATCTGCCGAACCCGAACACCGGTCTGGCGTTGATTCTCGGCATCAGCTTTTCGGCGATCTTTGCAGGCGATATCCCGTCCGTTTACCTCCGAATCCCCGGAACGCCGGCCTCGGCCGCGGGAACGCTGGATGGTCATGAGATGGCCAAACAAGGCCGGGGGAAGCTGGCGTTGATGCTCGATCTTTACTGCTCCTGCCTTGGCGGGTCGGTCGGAGTGGCACTGCTGATCCTGGTTGCGCCGCAATTGGCCAGGTTTGCGCTTCGGTTCAGCAACTTCGAGTATTTCTGGCTCGGAATCGTTGGCCTCGGCATCGCCGCCGTTGTCACGCAAGGACCACCGTTGCGCGGTGTCATCGCCGCCCTGCTCGGGATGTTGCTTTCGACGGTCGGCATCGACCGTGTCAGCGGCACGCCGCGATTCACTTTCCGCCAGCCGGAACTGACGGGCGGGATTGATTTTATCGCGGTGATGATTGGTCTGTTCGGTCTCTCGGAAGTCCTGCGCAATCTGCGGCGCCGAGATTCGCTTGCGGCCTCGGCGACAACCGACCAGCACGGCGCGCGGCCCTGGGAAGTCCTTGTCGCGATGTGGAAACACAAGTTCACGCTGCTGAAGTCGTCGTTGTTGGGCACGTTCGTTGGGGCGCTGCCCGGCGCCGGAGCCGACATCGCCGCGTGGGCGGCATACGGACTGGCGCAAAGGACCTCGCGAACACCGAAAGCATTCGGCACCGGTTGCCTCGAAGGTGTGATTGCGCCCACCACCGCGAACAACGCCGCTGTGGCGGGCGCATGGATTCCGGCGCTCGTGTTCGGCATCCCGGGCGACTCGGTCACTGCCGTCGCCCTGGGCGCGCTGTTGATGTATAACATCAAACCCGGCCCATTGGTCTTCGAGCAGAACGGCACGCAGATACAGTCCATCTTTCTCATCGCGGTGATCACGCAGTTCCTGCTGCTGCCCGCCGGCTGGTTCGGGATTCGCGCCTTTGGCGGCATCCTGCGCCTGCCGCGGTCGGTGGTCACGACGGCGGTGGTGGTGTTCTCGGTCGTCGGCGCCTATTCGCTGCGCAATGACCTGTTCGATGTCCGGGTGATGATTGCGGCGGGCATAGCCGGCTACTTTCTGGAAGCGTGGCGGGTGCCGCCCGCGCCGTTGATCCTTGGATTGATCCTGGGGCCGATGGTTGAGGAAAATCTCCGCGCCGGCCTCATCAAAACACGCGGCGATTTTACGCCGTTTTTCACGCGGCCCATCTGTCTGGCGCTGGTGTTGTTGTTGCTGGCGTCCTTCCTTGGGCCGTCGGTTGCGCGGTGGCTGCGGCGGCATGCGACCAGCAGCGCAGTGATGGCTGGAGGAGCGGGCTGATTGCAGGAAATGATTTTCATCGATTACAAGGGAGCAGCGCCCGGTCTCCTCACCGTGCCGCGGGTTCCTGGCAAGCTTGACACAACGCGCTTTACCGGAGCCAAACTGCGTTTCGCAAATGCTTCGATGATCCAATCGCAACCGAGTCATCAATCAAAGGAAGAATTATGAAGAAGATCCTCAATCCAGGCCGGTCTTCGCTGCGACGCCGGAAATTTCTGCAACAGGTGTTCGGCGGCGTGGGTCTCGCTGCTGCCGGATTTGCGTCAACACGCAGCCTCGGCGCCGAACCACAATCCGAACAACCCTACGCGAGCACGGTGCCGCAAACTCAGGGCAAACCGCCCCAGTTCAAAACGAAACTGAAGATCACGGAGGTGGAGACGTTCCTCGTCAAACCGCGCTGGCTGTTCCTCAAGGTTCATACGGACGCGGGAATCGTCGGCCTCGGCGAACCTGTCCTCGAAGGCCGCGCCAGGACCTGCGCCAGCGCCGTCGAAGAGGTCGCGCCGTATTTGACCGGCAAAGACCCGCGCAATGTCGTCCATCACTGGCAGTCGATTTACCGTCACGCTTTCTATCGAGGCGGGCCGATCCTCACCAGTGTGCTCAGCGGCATCGAGCAGGCGCTCTGGGACATCAAAGGCAAATTCCTCGGTGTGCCTGTTTACGAACTGCTCGGCGGACCGACGCGCGACCAGGTCCGCGTCTATGCCCACGTCGGCAACAACCCGGAGATGCTCAAACAAAGGAAGGCGCAAGGTTTCACCGCGTTCAAGACCGGCGTCAAGAACGCCACGCAGTCGGGGGTGGTGGCGTCGCAGAAGTTTGTTGAAGAAGCCGCGGCAGCGTTCGTCGCGTTGCGCGAGGCGGGCGGCAAGGAGGTGGACATCGGCATTGATTTTCACGGCGCGATCAGTCCGCCGAACGCCAAACTCCTTATCAAAGCGCTGGAGCCGTATCAGCCGATGTTCGTCGAGGAACCCGTCCAGGCGCAGAATGTTGATGTGATGGCCGGGATTGCGCGCGGCACACACCTGCCCATTGCCACCGGCGAACGCATCTTCACCAAATGGGGCTTCCGCGAAATCCTGGAAAAGGCGGCGGCAACGATCCTCCAACCCGACCTTTGCCACGCCGGAGGCATCATGGAAACGCGCATTATCGCGGGAATGGCCGAGGCCTACTACGCGGCCATCGCGCCGCACAATCCGCTCGGCCCCATCTCGCTCGCCGCGGGGCTGCAACTCGCGGCTTCGATACCCAATTTTATGTGCCAGGAGCAGGTCACACTCGGCGACGGTTATCTCAAGCAACCGTTCAAGGTGGAAAAGGGTCACGTCCGAATTCCGGAAGGCCCAGGTCTGGGCATTGAACTCGACGAAAACCAGATTGCGAACAAGCTCGATCACGACTGGCGCAACCGCGAGACCTACGACCTCAACGACGGTTCCGTGGTGGACTGGTGAACTGAGACGCAAATTTCACAAATTGGCACCAATTCGTGGCGGGTGCAGCACGCCGTTGCAGCTCCAGACCGATTTCTGCGTCGGCGCGGGAACAATTTTCCGCCGTTCCATCCGAAACCGAAGGGCTGCCGGGCTCACATCGATCCGACACGAATTTAACCCTTGAGGTAATGCTCCCTTTCCGCTTTAATAGCGACCCACTTCGATGCCGAGAGGCAATCAGACGTTCAACAGCATTTTTATGATTTACAATGCGCAGCTTCAACAGCGCGCTTTCTTCAATTGAGTCTCATCCATCCTTTATGAACAATCATGACCTTGCCGCGAATCGGATGACACCGGCGTGGATTTCATTTCTTTCCAGAGTCGCCCCACTGCCGGTCCTGGTTTCCGTATTGGCTTCGACGTGCCTTGCCCAGACCACCGTCACGAACGTGATCACGGGGACAATTGGCGTTCCCGGAGAGCGGGACGTTTTTACCTTCAGCATCGATGGCGACTCGCGTTTTTACTTCGACGCGCTGGCCAACGTCGCGAACCTCCAATGGTCGTTGAGCGGGCCGTCGGGCGCTTTGGTCGCCAACCGCTCCTTTGGTAGTTCAGACGCGCAAAGCACAAGTGACCCAACTGTGCTCCTGTCGGCTGGCGCCTACAGGCTGACGATCCAGGACCCGGGCGGGGCGACTAACGATTATGCGTTTCGTTTCGTGAATCTCGCAGAAGCGACACTGTTGACGCCGGGCGCGGTGGTGACGAACTCATTGTCGCCCGCGAACAAATCGGATTTCTACCAATTCAGCGCGACCGCTGGAGACCAGTTTTATTTCCAGCGCATCGCGCGGATCAGCCTGCCGAACGCCTGGTGGCGGTTGCTCGATCCCTACGGCAACCAGGTTTTCAGCCAGGGCTTCAATGACGTGGGCTCGGCGTCGTCGCCGGTCACGCTGCCCGCGACAGGCACCTACACGGTGCTGTTCGAAGGCTACATCGGCGACACCGGCAGTGGGTCGTATTCGTTCAACGTGGTGCCCGAAGGCCACGTGACGCCTGCGACATTCACCGGCACTCCGATGAACATCGGTGATTTGGTCGCGAGCAACCTGGTCGCGAACACCACCAACGCCTACATTTTCACGCTCACCAACGCGGTTCGGGCGGTTTTTGACACGCAAATCAACAGCGCGAACCTGAACTGGAGCCTGCAAGGGCCGTCCGGAGTGATCGTGAATCAGCGGGCAATCAACTCATCAGACTGGGCCAATAACTTTGGTCCATTCGATCTACCGGCGGGCAATTATCAATTGCGCGTCCAAGCCACCGTAAACGGTCCGTACGCCTTCCGTTTGGTTGATCTCGCCACGGCAATTTCCATTCCACCCGACACGCCGGTCAGCAACGCGCTGAACCCGGCTAGCGCGACGGCCGCGTATCGGTTTACCGTTGGCTCGGCGGGCAGATACTTTTTCAACTACGAAAGCTCCAGCGGACTGAACAACACTTACTGGCGGTTGCTTGATCCCTACGGCAGCGTCGTTTTCAGCGCGTCCCTGTTCACCGACCAGGGCCCGCTGCTCTTGAGCAGTCCGGGCACCTACACCCTGCTGGTCGAAGGATATTACAGCGACCCCGGAATTGGGTTCTACGGTTTCAACGTCCTGACGGTGAGCGACGGTTTGCAGGCCTTGACCCTGGGCAATGTCGTGAGCGGGGCGATTGCCACGCCGGGACAACAACAACAGTACACCTTCACGTTGCCGGGGACGGCACTGCTGTATTTCGATTCACGGACCAACACCGGGCAGTTGCACTGGTCATTGAACGGTCCGACGGGCAACGTAGTGAACAACCGCGGCTTCAGCGGGTCGGACGCGCAAAGCATCGGCGGCAATCCGGTGCTGGCGTTGTTGGCGGGGAATTACACGCTGAGCGTTTCGGCCAACGGCCACGCCACCGGCGGTTATCAATTCCGATTGTTCGATCTAGGGACGGCAAATCCGATTGTCCCCGGCACACCGGTGAGCGACACGCTGAATCCGGCCAACGCGACGAAGGCCTACCAGTTCACCCTCGCGACAGGGGGCAAATACTTTTTCAACTACCAAAGCTCCAGCGGACTGAACAACGCCTGGTGGCGTTTGATTGATCCCTACAACAACATGGTGTTCAGCGCGTCGC
>QHNT01000430.1 GCA_003218515.1 Verrucomicrobiota bacterium
TGCACGCTCGACACCCATTGCAGTTCCTGCCCTTTGAGCGGACCGTCCACGGCGCGACCTGCCAGTGTCCAGCGCGTGCCGGTTTCCTTGTCTTTAAACGGCGCGGTTTCGGGTGAAACATCATCAGCGTAGAAGGAAAGTTTGCGATCATCGAGTTTGCCGCGGTACGCAATGGCGCTGCTGGTCGGCTTGTACCAAAACACGGCAATCCGTTCGCCGCCGACTTCATCGGCAAAACAGGCGCGTTCGCCGGCGCCGTCCAGAGGATAGGCCTTCGTCTCGTCACCGACTTCCACGCCCAGCACAGTTGCCAATGGTTTGAGACGTGAATCCACCTTGCCCATCGACTCTTTGGCCTCCGCGCTCATCTCCGTCGGCAGTTCGGAGAAACTATATTTTTTGCCGTCGAACAGATTGTAAGCAGTCGATTCCGGGTGCAGCATCAGCCAGTAACCCCATTCGGTTGTCAGGCTGGGAATGCGTTCCAGCCGCCGGCCTTTCTTCGGCCCATCGAAAGCAATGCCCGTCAACGCCGACCAGAGCGTGCCGTCTTTGCCTTTCACCACCATCACACCATCCCGCCAGCCGTAGAACTCGTAGCCATAGTCTTTCTGGAACGCGCTCACGTAGCCGCCGTCGGAATCGTAGAAGAAAAGACCGTAGGTATCATTGATGACGCGCGGCGTGGCGATGAAGTGTCGGAGGGGAACCGCGCCGCCATTGTGCTGGCCGCGAACCCAGGCAATCACGCGTTCGTCCGGCCGGACCAACCCTTTTCGATTCTCCGTCGAGCAATAGGAGCACGGCGGCTCGGTCAATGATTGGAAAAGCCCTGGCCTGGTGACGACTTTTCGTGGTGCTGAAGTATCTTCAGCAAAGGCCGAAGCCGCGTTCGATGCGATGAACGAAACCGCCCAAGCGAAGAGAAACTTTTGATAGTTCATGAGTTTGACTCCGGGAGTATCAGCCTTGCGCCTCAAAAATGAAAGACTTTCCGGCGCGCAGGTTGACAGCGGCGCATCTTCGTACTGCCACCCATAAGTGAGCCGGAAATATTTCCCTCTCCACACGACGAAGGAGTGGGGAGAGGGGCAGGGAGAGGGGAAATCCGATGATCAATAGTTCTGTTCTTACAACCCCTCTCCCCGTCCCTCTCCCCGCTCGTCCCTCGCGGGGAGAGGGAGAGCGGCCGTGCAATCGTGGTAATGTCACGATGCGCAGGTTGACAGCCGTTGAGTTTTTCTGCATTGTTCAGCGGCCCAGCCACGAAAAGAGAGACGAAGTAAAAGCCATGAACCAATTGAGCAAAGTCGTTTGCACAGCGGCGGCGTGCGTTGTTGCCGCCGTCACAGTCAACCGCGCCGAAAATTCGCAAAAGTCCGCGCGGGACCTTGCCTGGGTGCGGGAGCGCGTGCAGGAGCTGGAGCCGACCGCGAAGGAACGCCGCCTTGATGAAATCGGATGGGCCGGCAGCATCCGCGAAGCCGAGCGACTGGCAAAGCAAAACAATCGGCCTGTCTTTCTGTTCACGCACGATGGGCGAATCAACACCGGAAGATGTTGAGGGGGCGCGTTCTCGATGAGAGCGGGTCCGCTCTCGAACAGCACAGTCATTTCGCTGCTCAACCGATGTTTCGTTCCGGTTTACGCCGTGAACGAGGATTACCGCGACGGCGGTGCGCAACCGCCGGAGGAAAAAGCGGAATACAACCGGATTTACAAGGAAGCGCTCGCGGCGAAACTGTCCGCCGGCACCGTTCATGTTTACATCCTGTCGCCGGACGGACACGCGATTGATTCCCTGCACGTCGCGACGGCGGCAAAAACGGAGCGACTGATTGATTTGTTGGAGCGGACGATTAAAAAACTGAAAGTGCGGCAGGGCCAGGCGCTCGTGGCGCCCGCGCCGCAATCAGCTCCACCTAAGTGCGCCCCCGATTCGCTCGTGCTGCATTTGACGTCGCGCTCGCTCGACGGACGCGGCGCGTGGAACGATTTCCCGGTGGAAGACTGGATCGTGCTGAGTCAAGACGAGTGCGCCAAACTTTTGCCGGACGGCAAAAGCCGCGCCGGTGATTCGTGGATAGTCGATGAAGAAATCTCCACCAGACTGCTGACCCGCTTTTATCCGCCCACGGAAAACAACGATGTGTCAAAGAACCGCTTTACACACCAAACCCTGAAGGCCGAAATCATTTCCGTTCTAAACCACGTCACGCGTGCGCGGATCGAAGGAAACCTCAAAATGCAGCACAGCTTTTATCACCGGGAAGATGGCAAAGTCGTGGAGGCAACCGTGGTCGGATTCATGGATTTCGAGTTGCCGACCCGAAGAATTCGCTCTCTTCAACTGGTTACGGACGAGGCGACTTACGGCGGCGGCACGTTTGGCGTGGCCGTGCGGTCACTCGAGTAACCGGCGACGGCGAAACTCTCCGGGATGAGGGAAGGCCCGGGTTGCGAGCCTTGCCAGAACCGCGAGAAAAAGTCGGATCATCTTGCCGGTTGCACCCCGCGTCTTGCACCATGCCGACCGTGTACCGTTTTGGCCAAAGCCGGCGCGTTATGAATGACACAAGAGAGGAAAACAAATCTCGCGGAAAGGAAATTTTGTGGTCGTCCGTCCTCTGGGTGGTCGGCGGTTTCTCCGTCTATATCCTGAGCTACGGCCCTGCCGTGTGGATTGAGCCTAAAATCGAAAGCAAAAAAATTCGCTCGATCATCGAGGCCGCGTATATCCCCGCCGCATATGTGCTGTTCGAGACGCCCCTGCGTCCCTTTGCCGAATGGTACGTCGGCATGTGGGTTGACGTTTCCTCCGGTGCAAAATAAAAACACGAACACGACTTGCAGTCACTCGCTGCGTCCGTAAGCTTTCCCCTCGTTCGATGCGCAAACCTTTACTCCTCTGCACTGTCCTCCTGCCGCCGATCCTTCTCCTGTGCGCCTGTCGCACCACGACTTCACGCCCGCCGACCGCCGCGTCCATTCGTTCGCTGAACTCCATCTTCCATGCGGAAAAGCTTGCGGAAATGGACGCGGCCATCGAACGCGCCGTTGCCGAACACGATTGCCCCGGCGCGGTGCTGTGGATGGAACGAAACGGCGCGGCGTATCACCGCGCTTACGGCAAGCGCGCAGTGACGCCCACCGAAGAGCCAATGAGCGAGGACACGATTTTCGACGCCGCGTCGCTGACCAAAGTGGTCGCCTGCACCCCGGCGGTGATGTTGC
>QHNT01000349.1 GCA_003218515.1 Verrucomicrobiota bacterium
CGGCCTCTGAAGCAGTGGCTGCGAGGTTTCAGAAAGAGTTGACACACCTGAGGCCGGCGGTTCGGGTCTTGTCTCTTGACGCAGTCCGAAAAACATTGGACGCGAATGTTTACGAAACGTTGCTCAAGCGAGTGGACGAAGAAAGAAGTTGGACGCCCGAACACCTGGCGAGTTTTGATTCATTAACGGACCGCGTTGGTTTCGGAATGACGATTGAAATCCGCGAAGCCGATGAGCGCCATTGGCAACGTGAACATCGGGCCTTCGGTGATTGGCTTTTTGATCTTATCTTGGGCATGTTGGACAGGAACTACCAGCCGTCCGACGGCGACACAGAGTACGTAACCGTCAAAGGGGTCAGCCGAAAAGTCGGGATTCTGTTCGCGATTTATGATTTGCGCACCAAAGAACCGGTTTGGGGCGCTTTTGCCAGAGCGAAGCTGCGCGCGAGCATCAGTCTTCCTTCAGCCTCCGCCGAAGTTAAAGAAGTGGATGCGGCCGCGCCTTCGCCTGTTGAAGGATTCGGCCGGATCGTCGCTTCTGTGATCAAGCGACTGCCGAAATGATCCGCTGGCCTGGCCCGCGATCGTGGAATTGCACAGTCCTCTGTATCAGTTGAGGCTTGGCGTTCCGCTGGCTTTGCGTGAGATTCCGGTAGGTTTGATTTATGAGCACAAAGACCACTCCAAATCTTCCCGACTCTTGCGGCCACTTCGGCCCTTATGGCGGGCGTTACGTTCCGGAGACGTTGATGCACCCGCTGCAGGAATTGGAGGACGAATATGCGCGCGCGCAGAAAGACCCGGCGTTTCAGCGCGAGTTTGAATATTACCTGAGGGAATTTTGCGGGCGGCCGACGCCGCTTTATTTCGCCGAGCGGATGACGAGCGAACTGGGCGGGGCGAAGATTTATCTCAAACGCGAGGACCTGCTCCACACCGGCGCGCACAAGATTAATAACTGCATCGGACAAATCCTTTTGGCCAGGCGCATGGGCAAGACGCGTATCATTGCCGAGACCGGCGCGGGCCAGCACGGCGTGGCCACAGCGACGGTCGCGGCGATGTTCGGCTTCAAGTGCGTGATTTACATGGGGGCGGTCGATTGCGAACGGCAGGCGCTCAATGTCTATCGGATGAAAATGCTCGGGGCGGATGTCGTGCCGGTAAAGGCGGGCCAGCAGACATTGAAAGAGGCCATCAACGAGGCGATGCGCGACTGGGTCACGAACGTGCGCACGACGCATTACATTCTCGGCACGGTCTATGGCGCGCATCCATATCCGGTCATGGTGCGGAATTTTCAGCGCGTCATCGGCGACGAAGCGCGCCGTCAGATCCTGGAGAAAGAGGAGCGCTTGCCCGATTTGCTGGTGGCCTGCGTGGGTGGCGGGTCGAACGCGCTGGGACTTTTTTATCCGTTCCTCGAATGGCCAGATTCAGCTAACCCACAGCGTCAGCGCCGGACTCGACTACGCCGCGGTAGGTCCGGAGCACGCCTGGCTGCGCGACCAGGGCCGGGGTGAATATACCTACGCGACCGACGAACAGGCGCTCGAAGCGTTCATGAAACTGGCGCGACTGGAAGGGATCATTCCCGCGCTCGAATCGGCCCATGCGATTGCGGAAGTCATTCAACGCGCGCCGAAGTTGGGCAAGGACAAGCTCATCATCATTAATCTGTCGGGTCGCGGCGACAAAGACGTGGCGCAGGTGGCGGCAAAAGTAGCATTGCGAATGCCGCAATGATTGGCTAATTTGGCGCCATGCTCGCACCGACCAAACATCGTTTCAGCGTGAAGGAGTACTACCGCATGGCGGAAACGGGCGTGCTCAAGCCGGACGCGCGCGTGGAACTGCTCAATGGAGAAATCATAGATATGTCACCGATTGGCCCATTTCACGGAGGTGTGGTCAAACGCCTGATCGACCTCTTCACCCAGGCGAGCAAGGGCAGATGGTGGGTCTGCGTCCAGGATCCCGTGCATCTGGATGATCACTCCGAACCCGAACCCGACCTCATGCTCTTAAAGCGCGATCCGGGCAGCTACACCTCGCGTCATCCCGAGCCGGAGGATGTATATCTGTTGGTCGAAGTTTCTGATGCATCCCTGGCCACCGATCGGGAGGAAAAACTTCCCATCTACAGCCGCGCCGGAATCGCCGAAGTTTGGATCGTCAACCTGGTTGACCTGACGGTTGAGGTCTATCGCGAGCCGCATTTCACCGGCTACGGCTCGAAAACTATTCTGCGCGCGGGCGATCAAGCCAGACCACAGGCCTTCCCCGACGCCGTAGTGGACGTGGCCGAATTGCTGAAACGATGAACCTCTCTGGTCGCGGCGACAAAGACGTCGCGCAGGTGGCGGCGAAGGCTGGATTGCAAATGCCGAACTGATTGGCTAACCTGGCGCCATGCTCGCACCGACCAAACATCGTTTCAGCGTGAAGGAGTACTACCGCATGGCGGAAACGGGCGTGCTCAAGCCGGACGCGCGCGTGGAACTGCTCAATGGAGGAATCACTGATATGTCACCCATCGGCCCATTTCATGGGGGAGTGGTCAACCGACTGATCCGTTCGTTCACAAGAAGTTCAGCCGGACGGTGGTTGGTTTCGGCGCAGAACCCGGTCCGATTGGACGATTACTCCGAGCCAGAGCCTGATCTCATGCTGCTGAAACCCATGCCAGACGATTACATCAGCCATCATCCCCGACCGGAGGATGTTTACTTACTAGTTGAAGTTTCTGATGCGTCCCTGACCACCGATCGGGAGGAAAAACTTCCCATCTACAGCCGCGCCGGAATCGCCGAAGTTTGGATCGTCAACCTGGTTGACCTGATTGTTGAGGTCTATCGCGAGCCGCATTTCACCGGCTACGGCTCGAAAAGCATTCTGCGCGCGGGCGACCAGGCCAGATCCCAGGCTTTCCCTGACGCCGCAGTGGACGTAGCTGAATTGTTGAAGCATTGAACCTCTCCGACCGCGGCGATAAAGACGTGGCGCAGGCAGTATCTGTCGAAATGGGGTTGGGATTTTGAAATCGAAAAAGGTGTTCTTTGGGTGAGTGGCTAAAGCAATAGTTCAAGGCGAACGAGTATCGTTGGTGAGTAAACAGCGCGGCTACCCGCGGACGATGAGTATCCCCAACAGTATCCCCAGCCCGGAGACATAGGCGATTCCCACAGTGGTCATTTTCTTCGGCCGGCGCGGACGCGGATAGTCGGGAGAAATGCCTGCCGCCAGCATTCGATCGTAGAGGTGCGGGTGAGTTTGCCGGTCGTTGATGTTGACGGCGGGCAATTGATTTTCGCGATAGAGTTTCTCCAAGGCACGCGCGTAAACGCCCTCGTCAAGTTGGTTCTCTGCCGCAGTTTGATCTGCGCGCTTTTCCATGCGCTGAGAGAGCCACCGGGCAAACCGGCTTATCAGGAGCGTGAGCAAAGGCAGGATAATGAAACCGGCTGCAAAGTTGTGAATTACCGGGACGATGAAAATGAGAGGGAAGAAGCTCAACGACCCCAGCCATCTGCCGGCGAGCGTTGCCTCGGATTCGCTCAAATGGGCCATTTCATGAGCGCAAATCGTGGCGACCTCTTCGTCCGAACAAATCTCAAGGAGTCGCTTGCTGAACATCATTTCTCCGGTCGTCGGAAATGCGAACGCCAGCGCTTGCACGCCTCCCATCAGCCAGGTGGTGGGCGGCTTGGCGCCGACCCGCGCCGAGACTTCGTCCACAATGCGGCGCAACCGTTCGTTTGCCGGCCGCGCGAACTTAACCCAGCGAAGGAATTTTACCGCCAGTCCCCATTGCAGCGCGAAATGGAACAGGAGATAGCCGCCCGCGACCCAGAGGGTTCTCCAACCGAAGTCGGATGGCATAAGAGCAATGGCTGCGATAAACGCGATCCAAATGCTCAAACGCAATCCCCAGGCCGCGGTTGCCTGGTAGAGCCAATTTCGGAACGAAAGTCGGGGAAATATTTCGCGGTCGAATGGATAACTTCCGAGCAATGCTCCAAAACAAGAGGCCAGACCGTTGACGATCCAGCCGTTCGCGCTCTCCGGGGACAGCACGCGATGGCCTTGATCGAGCATCACCGGGATAAGAAAAATGTTGGTTAAAGCAGTAACGCGAGCGGGCCAAAGCAGCCGGGCGCGTTCGGTCCAGTGTTCGGCAGCAGCGCGACGCCACGAAATCAGGCCCATCGAATTCGCAAACCACGCCAGGAGGCAGGCACTCGCGAAATGGCCCGGGATCAGGAAGCTGCGCACGACCTGCTTGCTACCAGACTCTGTCGGAGGCCGCAATTCGACATTCGACATTTCGGCTGGTTTCTCGCATATTCGCGCGCACATGAAATCCATGACGGGTTACGGGCGCGGCGAATGCGCCCAGGACGGTTTCAAGATAACGGTCGAGCTTAGCTCGGTGAACCGGAAGCAGAGCGAGATTTCCGTTTATCTCCCCCGCGAACTGGAAGCCCTCGAATCGCGCATCCGCGATGAAATCAATCGTCGCATCGCGCGCGGCCGGCTCACAGTCAAGGTTTCGATGCACGCCGCCAACGGCAGTTACTCGGGCCGGGTGAAGTTGAACGCGGCGCTGGCCAAGGCGTACGCGCGGGAGTTGAACCGGTTGGCGAAGGAATTGAAACTGGCTGGAGCGGTCACGCTGGAAACGCTGGTGCGCGCGCCGGGCGTGCTGCAAACCGACGAGGAGCTTTCCGACACGGAAACGTTCTGGCCGTCGGTGGGGAAGGCATTGAAGAAAGCGCTGGACGCGTTGATGAAGATGCGCGAGCGCGAGGGAACGCATCTGTCGAAGGATTTGGGGAAGCGAATCGCAACCGCCCGGAGATCGGTCGAGCGCGTGCAAAAGCAGGCGCCGGAAGTAGTGAAGCGTTACCAGGAACAGTTGCGCGAACGGATCAAGAACGCGGGTCTCGAAATGCCGGGCGTGGAGGACGAGCGCCTGCTCAAGGAGATTGTCTATTTCGCGGACCGCTCGGACATTTCGGAAGAGTTGACCCGCCTGCAGAGCCATTTTCAGCAGTTCGATGACTGCGTGAAGTCGAAGGAGCCGGTCGGCCGCACGCTCGATTTTCTGGCGCAGGAGATGAACCGCGAGGTGAATACGATTGGCTCAAAGGCCAACGATAGTATGATTTCGCGCGAGGTTGTAACGCTGAAGGCGGAACTGGAAAAGTTCCGGGAACAGGTGCAGAACGTCGAATAATGAACGTCGAAGGGCGAGAGTCGAGAGTCGAGGTCAAAACCAGCCCTTTGCTGGTGGTGGTTTCCGCGCCGTCGGGCGGGGGCAAGACGACGCTGTGCCAGCAGTTGCTGGCGACGAATCCAAACATTATTCGCGCCGTCACCTGCACCACTCGCCCGCCGCGCCAGGGCGAGCGGGAAGGCGTGGATTATTATTTTCTCGACGCGGCGACGTTTCTCAAGCGCGTGCAGGCCGGCAATTTCCTGGAGCACGCGACGGTTTACGGCAACAGCTACGGGACGTTGAAGTCCGAGGTGGTGGGCAAGCTGCGGCAGGTCAAGGACGTGGTGTTGAATATCGATGTGCAGGGAGCGGCGGCGATCCGGGCGAAGGCCGAGGAAGATGCGGAGTTGAGAGCGGCGTTGATCACAGTTTTTTTGACCCCGCCTTCGCTCGCGATTTTGGAGAAACGTTTGAGAAAGCGGGGCGCAGATTCGGAAACGGGGATTCAAAAACGGTTGAGCGTGGCGCGCCAGGAAATCGCGCAGTGGAGGAACTTTGATTATTTGCTCATCAGCACGACGATTGCCGAGGATTTGCGCCGGATGCAAGCGATTCTGGAAGCGGAAAAAATGCGGCCATGCCGCGCGTCGCCGCCCGATCTATGAGTTCGAAGCCCAAAGCTCAAAGTCCAAAGTCGGCCGGGGGCAACATTGTGCTCGGAGTGACCGGTTCCATCGCGGCCTACAAGGCGGCGGATTTGACGAGTCGCCTGGTCCGGGAAGAAGCCGATGTCCACGTCGTCATGACCGCGGACGCGATGCGGTTCATCACGCCGCTGGCGTTCAAAACGTTGTCGCGGTATCCAGTGGTGAGCGACCTTTACGACGAGGAGGAAGGCTGGAAACCGACGCACATCCGATTGGCCGACGAAGCGGATTTGCTGCTCATCGCGCCGGCGACGGCCAATACCATTGCCAAAATAGCGCTGGGTATTGCGGACGACGCATTGAGTTGCATTGCTCTGGCCCTGAACCCACAAGCTAAAATCCTCGTCGCGCCAGCCATGAACGGCAAGATGTGGTTGCATCCGGCCACGCAACAAAACGTGGCGACGCTCAAGGCGCGGGGCGTGGTATTCATTGGACCGGAGGAAGGAATGCTTTCCTGCGGTTACGAAGGACTGGGTCGGCTTTGGGACGTGGAAAAAATCGCCGGGCGGGCACTGGAGTTGCTGGTGCAAAGGAGTAAAATTCACGTATGATAGGGCTGGGGTCATGAGTTTCACCGCGCACCAGGACTCGAAGCGTGCGGCGTTTTTCCGAACGCCGGACTGGTTTCGGTTGCCCGACTGGCTGACCAGCCAGGCGCCGGATTTCGGCCATCAGGCCACCCGTGTTCGGTCCGTCGAGCGAAATATCGTCCTGCCAACCAAGGCAGCCACCATCGCGTTGCTGGTCTGGTTTTTGTTTTTTGCCAATTGGTTTGACGACGTTTACACCTTTCGCGAAGCCGTCCTGTTGACCGTGCGGTTGTTTTTCTTGATTTACGTCGTCGTGAATCTGGCAGCGGCCATCATCCTGGTCGGGATGGACGAACTGCCGTTCAAGCTGATTCGCGAAGTGGTTCTGGTGGAGTCGGTGGTTGACATTCTGTTTTGGGCGGCCATGACGGTGGTGACCGGGGGGTTTGACAGCATGCTCTACTGGGTCTTTCTCGGGCTGATTGTTCGTAATGCCGTCAGCATTCCCGTCGCGTCCACCCAGATGGTGCTCAATTTTTTATTGTGCGCCTGCTTCGTGGGGGCTGGTTTGACCGAGGGAGCCATCACCGGGGTGGAACCGGAATTTTCTGACGAGACCAATGAGCCTTATATTTTGCGCGTGGCCGTCTTGATGTTGATGACCATCTGTTGTTACGGTTTGCAGGTGCTTTTCGACAAACAGCGCCGCGTGAATGAGGAAGCGGTCGAGTTCTTGCAACGACAGCAGCAGTTGCAGTCGGCGGGCCGGCTGGCGGCCGAAATTGCGCATCAACTGAAGAACCCACTGGGCATCATCAACAACGCCGCGTTCACCCTGCAGCGCACGGTCAAAGAAGGCAAAACGATCACGCAGCAGATTCAAATCATTCGCGAAGAAGTCGAGCGTTCGGACCGGATCATCACGGAATTGATGGGTTACGCCCGCCTGGTCGAAGGCCGCGTGGAAAAGCTCGATATTGCCGAAGAACTGGAGCAAGCCATCCTCCGCGTGTTTCCGCCCGCGGTGAAATACGAAGTGAAAATTCATCGTGACTACTCGTCTGCCCTGCCGCCGTTGCTGATGCAACGGATGCATCTCTCAGAAGCCTTCGTCAACCTCTTGCAGAACGCGCGGGAAGCCATGAACGGTCGCGGCAATATTTCTGTCTCCGTGCGGATGGGGGAAAACTACTCGGTGGTGATCAGCGTTGCGGATGACGGTCCGGGCATTCCACGCGACAAGGTCGGCCAGATTTTTGAGCCTTATTTCACGACCAAGGAAAAGGGAACCGGCCTGGGGCTGGCGATCGTGAAACACAATACCGAGCTTTACGGCGGAACCGTTCAAGTGGAATCCGAGCTTGGAAAGGGAACCCGTTTCATGTTACAGTTCCCCGCCAAAACAGCAATGAAGTTGCGCAAATAAATGAGCGTCAAGCTGCCACCGCTGCTGGTCGTTGATGACGAAAAGAACATGCGGCTGTCACTGGAAGCCGTCATGGCGGACGAAGGCTATGAAGTCCGCGCGGTGGATTCCGCCGAGCAGGCGCTGCGGCTTTTGGAGCAGGAGGACTTCTTCATGATCATCACCGATGCGCGCCTCAACGGCATGAGCGGTTACGAGTTCCTCGGGCAGTTGAAATACAAGTGGTCCAACCTGCCCGTGTTGATGATCACGGCGTTCGCCACGCCGAAACTCGCGGTCGAAGCAATCAAGGCCGGCGCGATTGATTACCTGGCGAAACCGTTCGCGCCGGAGGAACTGCTCCACGCCGTCGCCCGCTGCGCGGAGCGGCATCGGTTGATCCTCGAAAACCAGGAGCTGCGCGCGCGCGCAGGCGAACCGTATCGGCTGGACCAAATCATCGGAGAATCGGCCAGAATTCGCGAACTGCGCCAGTTGATCCAGACCGTAGCGCCGACCAATGCCACCGTGTTGATCCTGGGCGAAAGCGGCACAGGCAAGGAATTGATTGCGGGCGCGCTCCACACCTTGAGCCAGCGGAACACGGGCAACTACGTTCGCATCAACTGCGCCGCGATTCCTGAGACCTTGCTCGAAAGCGAATTGTTCGGCCACGAAAGGGGCGCGTTCACCGGCGCGTTGAAACAGAAGGCGGGACGCGTTGAAGAGGCCGATGGCGGGACCATTTTCCTCGACGAGATCGGCGACATGAGCCGCCCGCTGCAGGCCAAGCTGCTGCGTTTTTTGGAGGATGGCACCTTCACGCGTGTCGGCGGCAACCAGGAATTGCGCGTCGATGTCCGGCTCATCGCCGCGACGAATCGCGACATTATTGACGCCATTCGCCAGAACTATTTCCGTGAAGACCTTTATCACCGGTTGAACGTGGTGCAGTTCCGCCCGCCGGCATTGCGGGAGAGAGCGGAGGACATCGCGGTGTTGGCGGAACATTTCCTGAAGCAGTTCCGAATCACGATGAACAAATCGATCCGCGCCATTTCCAAAGCCGCGCAGCAGTCGCTCACGGCCCACCACTGGCCTGGCAACGTGCGTGAACTGCGCAACGTGATGGAGCGGGCCGTCATTCTGGAGACGACGGATGAAATCCAGCGGACCAGCCTCCCGGATTTCCACCTCGAAACCCGTTTGCGCAAAGGCGAGCTGTCGTCGGCTTTGGCGGGAGGTTCGCTCGAAGAAGCCCTGTTTAATTTTGAACGCGATTTGATCCTGAGCCGGCTGGAGCAGAACCACTTCAGTCTGGCAAAAACCGCGGACCAGTTGAAGATCACCCGTCACGCGCTGCGCTATCGAATGCAACGTTTGAACGTCAATATTGACGCCGGCCCCGACGAAGATACGGCTGAGCCCGCGCGAAAGGATTTTCCCTGATGACGAAGTGTCTTTGCTTGCTGGCTCAATTGGAAGGACTGAACCCGCTGAATCCGACCGTGCCGCTGGCGAAGAGCACCGGTTTGGTGTTCAAGGACCTGATGGTCATCATCACGCTCGGCCTTGCTCTGGGCCTGGTTCTGTTGCTTGGGGCAAACCGTTACTGGAAGAGAAAGAAGCATCATCGTCATCACCACCCTCCTGAACGCAGGACCGACTCAACGCCTGCTGCCGATTGGCACGAGGACGAAGAAAACGAAGAACACATCCACCACGATCGCCGGCATCGGAGACGCCGCCGCTTGCGCCGCGACCATCGCCCGCGCAACCCCACGCTGGCCGAGACTGGAGGTTTGCCCCCGTCCAAAACAGAGCCGACCTCCAATCCGCCGTTGTGAGCGCGCACGTCAGCCAGTCGATCACGCGCAAAAGCGCCTCCAACCTCGCCCTGGCGTTCGTGCTCCTGCCGAAAGCCAAACGCAACGGCATGTCCGCGCTCTACGCCTTTTGTCGTCAAGTGGACGATCTGGCCGACGAAGACTCCGTGCCGGTCGAGCAGCGCCGTCAGCGACTGGCCGACTGGCGCGACGATATCCGCAAGGCGTGCGACCAGGCGTGCCCCCTCTTTCCTGTCAATCAGGAACTCGCGCCGGTCATCGCGCGTTATCGGCTGCCTTTCGGGCTGTTTGACGAGCTGATTCGCGGCGTGGAAATGGACCTCGACATCAAACGTTATGAGACCTATGCCGAGCTGGAGCTATACTGTTACCGCGTTGCGTCGGTGGTTGGGCGGCTCAGCATCGAAATCTTCGGCTATCACAATCCGCGCTGCCGCAACTACGCGGTCCTGCTCGGCAAAGCGCTTCAACTCACCAACATTTTGCGCGACGTGCGCGCCGACGCCGAGCGCGGGCGAATTTATCTGCCGCTCGAAGAACTGGAGCGGTGCAACGTCCGACCGGAGGAGATTTTGCAGCTCGAATACTCGCCGCGCTTCGGCCGGGCCGCCGCCGGCGTCGCCGATCGCGCGCGTGATTTCTACCGCCAAGCCCGCGAAGCACTGCCGGATGAAGAACGCCGTTCGATGGGCGCCGCCGAGCTGATGGGGTCGGTCTATTGGCGACTGCTGCAAAAACTTGAAACGCGGCGGTTCAACGTGTTCGATCCCGCCACCACTCGCGTGAGCAAACCACAAAAATTGTTCCTTATCTTCCGCACTTGGTACCGCCTCACTACCGGCGCGCTGGTTCCGAATTATGGGACGCCCTAAGGCCGTCCGCCGGCTCATCGTCAACGCCGACGACTTCGGCCGGTCGCGCTCCATCAACCAGGCCGTCCTCCGCGCCCATCGCGAAGGCATTCTCACCACGGCCAGCCTGATGGTAAACGGCGGGGCGGCGGACGAAGCAGTTGAACTCGCGCGGCAAAATCCGCGGCTCGGAGTCGGCCTGCACGTCAGCTTGATTTGTGGAACCGCGACGTTAAAGCCCGCTGAAATTTCCGGCCTGGTGGATGACGATGGAAATTTCAGCAACAACTCGGTCGCGGCTGGGGTTCGCTACTTTTTTCGCCAGGACCTGCGCCCTCAGTTGGAACGCGAAATCAAGGCGCAGTTCGATAAATTCCGCGCGACCGGACTCAAGCTCGATCATGTCAACGGCCACCTGCACTTTCACCTGCACCCGGTTGTCTTCGGGATCTTAATGGACCACGCGCGCGAATGGGCCATCACGCGCTTCCGTCTGACACGCGACTTCTTCTGGCTGAACCTGCGGCTGGCGTCTGGCCATTTTTTCTATCGTACCACCCATGCGCTGATTTTTCTCCTGCTCACGCCGCGTGCGCGAATGGTGCTCCGCCGCCTTGGCATCAAGCACACGAGCGCTGTCTTCGGCCTGCTGCAAAACGCGCGCGTGGATGAGAACTATATCACGCGGTTGATCCCGCGGTTGCCGTCCGGTGATTCGGAGCTTTACTCCCATCCGTCGCTCGACGAATTTAAGAACGAATTCGACGCGCTGATCAGCCGACGCGTTCGTTCACTGGTGCAGGAACACAACGTGACGCTGATTCGTTACCAGGATTTATGATGGTCAAACTGCTTGTCATTCTCCTCTTCGGCCTTATGTTCGAGGCAATCGGAGTTGTCTTTCTCAAGCAGGGGCTGGAACAGGTCGGGGAAATCAAACAAATCAACACGGCTGAAATTGCGCGCGTCGTGAGGGCCGGTGCAACCAACACGCGCGTCCTGTCCGGTGTCTTGTTCGAAGCGGCTTTCTTCGGGTGTCTTCTGGTTCTTATGTCGAAAAGCGATGCGAATGTAAGTTTCATTTGGCCGCTGACAGCCCTGGGGTTTGTTTTTACAACATTGGCAGCAAAGTTCTACCTGCGCGAAGATGTGCATTGGATCCGGTGGGGCGGGATCATTCTGATCATGATTGGCGCTGCGCTCGTGAGTTACAGCGAGAAAATGAAGTCGAAGCCCCTCAGTTCTCCCACAGCCGCCCCGGCCGCAAGTCCAAGGAATCCGTAGGACAGGCATCCTGCCTGTCTCTGATATTTCCGAACACGTCAATCGCGTGGAGGGCCGAATTCAAATTCGGCGCACTGGGACGCTTGCTCGGTCGCCATTCCTCTTTTTGTCGGATCCGAGTTCAGCGCTCCGATGGAATCGCTCGGCATGACTCGAAGAATTCCCGGCACTGGCTTCGTGAGGTGGGCCCCAGTTCTGCTACGGGTCCTCGCGAGCCTGAGTGGCGAGGGCACTTACGAAACCAGACTCCAGCCGGAGACAAGCAGGATGCCTGTCCTACACTCGCTGGCAGACTCTCACCAAAACCTCCGCCAGTTTTTCCGCTGCCAGCCTGGTTTGCTTTTGCAATTTGAGCAACGCGCTGATTTTGCCGGGCGACTTCAACGACGCCAGTGCGAGCTTGCCGTAGCTCAGGTTCTGGTTCGCGTCCATCAGCCGGTTGAAATCGAAAGGCAGGTTTTCGTTGGCCGCATCTGAAATGACGCGCACTGTCGCGCTGGGAATATTGTGCTCGTGACAAATTGCGCGAATGACGCCCGATTCCATCTCGACCGCGTCCGCGCCCGTGCTCGCCCAGCGCGCGCGCTTTTCTTCAGCGGTCACAGCGACTTTTTCCGCACAATGAAATTTCGCTGGTCGCGCTCCAGAGGCCAGCAGAGCAGCCGACAAATAAGATTCGTAGCCGCCGACGTAAGGAGGCGGAGCCTGGACGTTGAGTGGAGAATCCGCCTCGTTACCTCGGCGGCTACGAACTTCCTCGTCTGTGGAAAAAACCACGGTGCCGGTCGCCAGTTCCGGATTCAATCCTCCGGCAAAGCCGCAGGTCAGCACGAGCTTCGGCAACTGTTCGGCCAAAGCTCCACGAATTGCGCGTTCAGCATTTCGTTGCCCGATGCCGGTGAGCAGTACTTGCAAATCCGAGTGCCTGCCAATGAGCTTTTGGAAAGCACGAGATTCTTCTTTGGCAGCAAAGGTAACCAGCAGAGAGGCCATCTTGAACGGTTTACTATTCAGTGGCGACAGTTTGCTCTGCCACAGAGCCGTTCACGATCCCGCCAACACTTCTTCCGCGGCCGACTCTTTGACCGCACCATTCACACACCCGCTCTTCTTCGCCTGGACTTCCTCCAAAATGTTTCGATACGTCGCCAGCGCGAGGAGCGGCCAGGCGTTCCGATACATGTCGTATTTCAAATAGAACACTTTCGGGAATCCGGTGCCGGTCGTTTCGTGCTCGGTCCACGAACCGTCCTCGTTTTGCGTGCGGATGAGATATTCGATGCCGCGCTTCAGGCTCGGCAGATTCGGATCTTCGAACACGCAGAGTCCCATGACCGCCCACGCGGTTTGTGTCGCGGTGCTCGGTCCCTGGCCCTTGAAAACCGGGTCGTCGTACGTGTTGCAGCGTTCGCCCCAGCCGCCGTCCGGGTGCTGGACGCTTTCGAGCCAGTCGCGCGCCTTGAGCAGCCACGGCTCGTTCATGTTCCAGTTCAGCGCGCGTATGCCGCGCAGCACCTGCCAGGTGCCGTAGATGTAGTTGACGCCCCAACGGCCATACCACGACCCGTCTTCTTCCTGGTGCTCCCGGATGAACTGAATGGCCTCGTTCACCTGCGGGTTGTCGAGGCCAACTCCTTCGTAACCGAGCAATTCAAGAATGCGCGCCGTGATGTCGGCGCATTCGGGATCGAGCATCGCGTTGTGGTCTGCAAACGGGACCTTTTCGAGAATGTTTTTTGTGCAGTCCTTGTCGAACGCGCCCCAGCCGCCGTCC
>QHNT01000350.1 GCA_003218515.1 Verrucomicrobiota bacterium
ATTATTCGTCGATTTGAAGCCGCCGGTTTGAGGATTCATAACGTTCGTTGGGTTAGTCCGTCTCTCGCGCTGGTGGAAAAGCACTATGCCGATCTGAAATCCAAAAACCCGCGCGCTTTCGACCGAAACACGCGTTATCTCGCGAAGAAAAATGCGATCGCTCTGGTTCTCGCCGGCATCAACGCCATCGCGAAGGTGCGAATGTTGATCGGCCCCACTGAGCCCGGAGCGGCGCCGCCCGGGACGATTCGCTGTGACCTCAGCTCGGATACGATCAAGTTTGCTGATTCTCAGGATCGAGGGCTGTATAATTTGGTCCATGCGGCCGACTCTGCCGATTCCGCCAGAAGGGAGATCGAGCTCTGGTTTGGGTAAGCCGGTTCAGTTCACCCGACGAAGGCCAAGCGAAGTCCAAAGACGAATGCGACGCCATGTCACGTTGCGATTCCTGGAAGCGCATACCTGGAAATCCGCGAGCCACGCGTTGCCGTAATGCAGCATCTCGATCTGTCTCCGAGCGTGTACGTTAAGTAATTGTACAAGAACTTGTTACACGTATTCAGTCTGTCTTCCACGTTTGATCCAAATCATAACCAAACTAATGTCCGCAGGAGAAACGCCTGAGATTCTCGATGCCTGACCTAACGTTTCGGGGCGGATTGTATTGAGCTTTTGTCTGGCCTCCGTGCGCAAGCTCGGTATCGAGTTGTAATCGACCCAACTAGGAATTCTTTTCTCTTCCATTCCCCTGAATCTTTGCACCTCAGTTTCTTGTCGATCAATGTAACCAGCGTATTTCAATGAGATTTCGACTTGTTGTATTACTTCATCACTAAGGTTTTCATTCTTACTAGGCAAGTCATTGTACATTAGATTGCTGCGTAGCATTTGCGCCAAACTGATAGAGCCATTTTGTGTTTTCTCCAGTCGTTCGAGCTCCTTCTTAATAGCCTGTAGTTTTGCTAAAAACTGTTGATAGTTGTGCGACGGTAGCAAGCCTATCTCGTGCCCGATTTCACTAAGCCGCAGATCAGCGTTATCCTGTCGCAGCATAAGCCGATACTCGGCACGTGAGGTGAACATCCTATAAGGTTCTGTTGTTCCCTTCGTTACCAAGTCGTCAATAAGCACGCCGATATAAGCTTGGTCACGGCGTAGAAGGACCAGTTCATTACCTTGGACGCGCCGAGCCGCGTTGATTCCAGCGATCAATCCTTGAGCTCCAGCTTCTTCATAGCCGGATGTCCCATTAATTTGACCAGCCAAAAAAAGATTCGAGCAGCACTTCGTTTCCAACGAGGCGTGGAGTTGCGTCGGGAACGCGAAATCGTACTCCACTGCGTAGGCTGGGCGCATTATTTCCGCATTCTCGCAGCCAACTATAGTTCTGACCAATTCCACTTGCACATCGAATGGGAGGCAGGTTGAGAAACCGTTCACATAGATCTCGTCCGTGGCAATTCCCTCTGGTTCGAGGAAGATTTGGTGCCGCTCCTTTTCGGCAAACTTTACGATTTTATCTTCGATTGATGGACAGTAACGAGGTCCTATCCCTTCGATGACACCAGAATACATGGGTGATTTGTGAAGGTTCGCTCGAACTAAATCGGCAGTCGATTTTGTGGTGTACGTGATATAGCATGGCATCTGGCCGTTTATCTTGTCCAAGATCGACCCCGGCGGGTATTTGCCATTTGAATTGCTGCCTCGATGACCTATATGATGCTGTTCCACGTGGAACAAATCGTCCATCCAATAGCTAAAGTATGGAACCGGATCGTCACCTGGCTGCTTTTCAGTCTGTGAGAAGTCAATTGAACGACGTACCAACCTAGGTGGAGTTCCGGTTTTCAATCGGCCCAATTCCAAGCCTATTTCCCTGAGCGAATCCGAAAGATTCATGGCGGCAGATTCACCTGCTCGGCCTCCAGATTGTTGGTTTGAACCGATATGCATCAAACCACGCAAAAATGTACCGGTTGTTACCACGACGGTTGCTCCAATGTATTGAACACCAAGAGTAGTTTGTATACCGTAGGCTTGGCTGTTCTTGTGCAACAGCTTGGCGACCTGGCCTTGCTTGACATCCAGATCAGGCTCTCGTTCGCAAATCCATTTCAGCCTAAACTGGTATGCTTTTTTGTCGCACTGCGCGCGAGGCGCCCAAACCGAAGGTCCCTTCTTGGAATTGAGCATACGAAACTGCAGACCGGTCATATCTGTGGCCTTGCCCATCTCGCCGCCGAGCGCATCGATTTCACGTACCAAATGCCCCTTGGCCAAACCGCCAACAGCTGGGTTGCAAGACATTTGACCGATCGTATCTAAATTGATGGAAAGCAATAACGTCTGGCACCCCATGCGTGCCGCTGCCAATGCAGCCTCAATACCTGCATGACCAGCTCCAACTACGATGACATCGTAATTCTTCGGATAAACAAACATGGCATTTAAAAAACCTTCGTGTCTCTATTACTTTATCGTTACCGTAAAATTACTACATCGACGCCAGTTGTGCCGCAGGGTTTGATTTAACGTTATTGCTACGCTGCAGCCAACCATTCCTGGACGGCGTAATATCCAATTCACTCCCGACGCCTGTAATTCCCACTGCGTGCGGCCCAAAATTTTAGACCAGCCCGCCCGAACGCCGCCCGTGCCTCTAACATTCCGTTTCGTGTTTCCTTCCTGTTCCCATCAGGATTGGCAATGGCGCCTCGCTCCAAGTCTGTCATCGCCCTGAACGCTTTGCATGCGAGTGCCCATCACTTCAAAATAATTGTCCGGAAAATTCATGCGACTCAAGTCAAACGCAAGGCCCAACGACGGTAATTCGGAATAATACCTCCGTCGCCAAAAGTTCTTCGTTCGTCAGATTCATGTCTCAAGCAGACAATGGTTGCTGGAGATGCACAAATGAAACAACGAAATTATTCGTGGCAACACTTCCTTCAAGCTGCGGGGCGGCCAAACGCTGCGAAGATTACAAATACGCCAGGATTTTGTACCTTTGAATGAATTGCCAAACCCGAGTTACTCGGTAAAGTGCGGCCATGACAATCCCCATAATGCTCCTTGTGGTTTTGGTCGGACTGATAGTTGTTGCCGGCCTTTGGTTGATGGCAACCTACAATGGTCTGGTGACGTTACGCCAAACCGTCAAAAACGCCTGGGCGCAAATTGACGTGCAACTCAAGCGCCGCCACGATCTCATTCCAAACCTCGTAAACACAGTCAAAGGTTACGCCGCGCACGAGAAGGAAACCTTCGAACGAGTCATCAACGCTCGCGCCAGGGCCACCAGCGCCACGTCGCCGGCGGAAGTCATCAAGGCCGAAGGCGAACTCAGTTCAGCGCTCGCCCGACTGCTTGCTGTGTCGGAGTCCTATCCGGAATTGAAAGCGAACCAGAACTTTCTTTCACTCCAGGAAGAACTGACGAGCACTGAAAATCGAGTCGCCTATGCACGCCAGTTTTATAACGACTCAGTCACCAAGCTAAACACGCAAATCCAGACTTTTCCGACCGTTGTCATTGTTGGAATGTTCGGGTTCAAAGAGGAACCGTTCTTCGAAACGCCGAGCGAGGAGAAGGAAGCGCCTGGAGTTCAGTTTTAGAAAGAAACTTCGTTCAACACCTCCTCCGCGTCTCGATACCTTCATGCGCCTGCCCGGTCTCCTGTGCCAGCACCCTTGACACCCCCCCCTTCACTGATAAGCTCTCGCACTCCGTGAAAAACGGGCCGTTTGGCGCGCATGTTCCGCGCCCGGACACAGTGGTTTTGACCATGTCAACTTGAACTGAATCATCGCATGAAACGTCAATATCAACCGTCGAAGATTCGCCGCAAACGGCAGCACGGCTTTTTGAGCCGCAATTCCACCCGGAGCGGGCGGGGCATTTTGCGGAACCGTCGTCGCCTGGGCCGCAAGCGACTCACCCCGGCCTGATCTCTTCTATGGCGGCCGAACGGCCTTCGCTGCGATTGCCTCAGTCAATGCGTCTCAAACACTGGCGCGACTTCGCCGATGTCAGGCGGCAGGGCCATCGCCTGGCCGGTGGTTGCTTGATTGCCAATTGGAAAACGTTGCCGGTCGGATCGGTTTCGCGGGTCGGCATCATCACCGTTCGCAAACTCGGCTCTGCGGTGGTACGCAGTCGCGCGCGCCGTTTGCTGCGTGAGACGTTCCGGACGCATCAGCACCACTTGCAGCAGCCGGTGGCGATGGTGCTGGTGGCACGATCATCCATTGTGAGCAAATCGTTGCCTGAAGTGGAATGCGATTTTTTGTGGGCCATGCGGCGAGCCAAGTTGTTGAAATAACCGTGAGTCCGACTCAATTCATTTTGACTTCGGCGGTGCGAGTGTATCGCTGGGTGCTCTCTCCGACGAAAGCGGCCTTGTTCGGCTCGCTGGGAAGATGCCGTTTCACGCCGACCTGCTCGCAATACGCCCTCGAAGCGATTCAGCAACACGGCTCGCTGCGCGGAAGTTGGCTGGCGGTGCGGCGAATCTGCCGCTGCCACCCGTGGGGCGAGTGTGGCCACGACCCCGTGCCAGAGAGAAGTTCCAGACCCCAAACTTCAGATTCCCAATCGCAAGGTTTGCCGGCTGACGGTTTGCGAAAGGAAATGACGCATCGCGCCCTCGGCACGGGTTGCAGCCGCAACCGCTGAATTCGGCCCAATGGACCGCAAATCTGTCATCGTCCTCGTCATCTCGTTCATCCTCCTGATGATCTGGTATCCGCTGATGAACCGGCTTTATCCGCCACAGCCGATTCCGCAGAGGACAAATTCTGTCCCCGGCGCGGTGAACCCGATTGCCGCCGGTACACATGCGCCTGCGACCGTCTCGGGCGTCTCGACGTCCGGCGTCCAGGCAGGCGCGCTCGTCAAGTCGGACTCTCCCGAAGAACTGGTCGTGGTGGAGAACGACAACGTCCGTTGCACGTTCACCTCGCACGGCGGCGGGTTGAAGCTCGTTGAACTTAAGAATTATCCGGAGTCGGTCGCTTGCCGCGTCAAGAACGGCTCTCCGACCGAGAAGGTCGCGACACTCAATACCAAAGCGCTGGCGCCCGCGTTCGCCTTGATCGGCAGCGAAGCGCTGCAAGGGGACGGCAATTTCACTCTCACCAGAACGAACGGCGGCGTCCGCGCTGAAAAGACGTTGCCGAGCGGCCTGCGAGTGGTGAAGGAGTTTCGGCTCGGCACAAATTATCTGCTTACCGCTGCCCTGCGACTGGAAAACCCCACCCGCGAGCCGGTTCAATTGCCGGCGCAGGAATTGGTGGTTGGCACGGCCACGCCGCTTGGCCCAAGCGACAGCGGCGTCCAGATGGCGATGGAGTGGTATGACGGCTCGAAAGTGCAGAGTGTGAGCGAACCGTGGTTCGCGAATCGCACCCTCGGATGTTTTCCTGGTACACCCCGGACAGAATATCTTGCCGGCTACACGAACGTAATCTGGGCCGCGGTGTACAATCGGTTCTTCACGATGGTGGCCGTCCCAGCCACGAACCTCCCCGCGCCACAGGTCACGGCCCGTCGGATCAATCTGCCACCGCCCAGCGCGCACGAAATCGCGGCGACTCCGAAAGCGATCACAAACCAGTTCGGCATCCAGACCGCTTTCCTCTATCCCGAAATGACTTTGGCGCCTAACCAGCGCGTCGAGCGACGCTTCGATGCGTTCGCCGGTCCCAAAGAATACAAAACACTGGACCGCCTGGCCGCGAAGTTGGGCAATAACGTGGATCTGGTGATGGGCTTCGGCGGGTTCTTCGGCTTCTTCGCGAAACTGCTGTTGCTCTCCATGAACGGTCTTCACGCCCTCGGGCTCCCCTACGGCTTCGCCATCGTCGCAATCACCGTCGTCATTAAGCTCGTCTTCTGGCCGCTCACCCAGGCGAGCACGCGGTCCATGAAACGGATGCAGGCATTGCAACCCCAGGTGAAAGTCATTCAGGAAAAATACAAAGACGACCCAATGAAGATGCAGAAAAAGATGGGCGAGCTTTGGAAGGAACACAAAGTGAATCCGGCCATGGGCTGTCTGCCGATGCTCATCCAGATTCCGTTTTTTTTCGGCTTCTACCGGATGTTGCAAAGCGCCATCGAACTGCGCGGCGCCAGCTTTCTTTGGGCCTGCGATTTGTCCCAGCCGGACACGGTTTGGATCATTCCCTATTTTCACTTTCCCTTCAATCCACTTCCGCTCATCATGGGCGCGACACAACTCTGGCAGATGCGCCTGACGCCGCCTTCGCCCGGCGTCGATCCCGTGCAACAGAAAATGATGCAATATATGCCGTTGATCTTTCTCTTCATCCTCTACAATTTCTCCTCGGGCTTGACGCTTTACTGGACCGTGCAAAATCTGATAACCATTGCCCAGATGAAAGTGACCAAGGCCAAAGATCCGGTCGCCGCCGGCCTCAGGAGCTCCGCTCCGGTCAGACCGGTCGCGCCGTTGCCCGCGCCGAAAAAGAAGAAATGATCGGCTTGATGTGTCATTGATTCCGCGTTCCGCAATCCGCGTTCCGCATTTGAATTATGCCTGCCCAACCGAAGACCACGCTGGAACAACTGCTCCACCATCTCGGTTTCGCCCAAGTGACGATCGAAGAACACCACCTGGAGGAGGGATTGCTGCTCGATGTGAAGAGCGACGACGCCGGCCGGCTGATCGGGCGCCAGGGCCAGACGCTCAGCGAGCTGCAGTACATTCTCAACCGGCTGCTGTTTCACCAGGACCAGGACGCGCCCAAAGCCATGGTGGACGTGGGCGGCTATCGCGCTTCCGCCCGTGACGCGCTGGTGAAAAAGGCGAAGGACGCTGCCGAGAAAGTCCGTCGTTGGGGCGATATTGTGGAACTGGAACCGATGAACGCCTTTGACCGTCGCATCGTCCACAACGCGCTCAAGGACGATCCCTCAGTCGAAACCCACAGCGTCGAGGTCGAAGGCACGAATAAAAAGGCGATTCTGCTGCGCCCGAAACGCTGAGGTTCCTGGCCCATGCGCTTTGCAGCGGCCAACGGAACGAGGTTTTGAATGAAATCCGAATGACGAAGCACGAATGACGAAAGAAAGCCCGAATTTTCAAAATCCGAACCAGCGACACGGAACGGTCTCGTTTCATTCGGCATTCGGATTTCGGCATTCTTTTGGCATTCGTCATTCGAGCTTCGTCATTATCAGGAGTCTCTTGGCGTTCGCCGATACAACAAGGACCGCAGTTCGCAAAGGGCTGAAAAGAAAGCCAGCCTAACTAACTAACGCCCTTCCACCCCTTTCAAATACGCCAGGACCAGTTCCGGCAACTCCCGGCTGTAACCACCTTCCAAAATGCTGAAAACCGGCATGCCCAGTCCGCGAATGGATTGTCCCAGCCAGTGAAAATCCTCCACCTCGAGTGTTTCCTGCGCGAGGGGGTCGCGTGCATAAGCGTCAAAGCCGGCCGACACGGCCACCAGCGTCGGCATGGCTTTCTTCAGATCCTCCAACGCGCGTCCCAGCGCTTTGCGGTACTCCACGCGGGGTGTCTCCGGGGCGACGGGATAGTTGAAACAATTGTCCCCCACGTTGCTCGTGCCAGTGCCGGGATAACACGGATACTGGTGGATGGAAAAATAGACGGCGCGCGGCTCTTTCACCAGGATGGCCTCGGTGCCGTTGCCGTGGTGTACGTCGAAGTCGAACACAGCAATCTTCTTCGTGCCGGTGGCGAGCGCTTCCAGCGCGGCAATGGCAATGGAGTTCAGGTAGCAAAAGCCCATCGCGTGGTCGCGGGTCGCGTGATGGCCCGGTGGACGCATCAGACTGAAGGCGGCTTCGCCGCCGCGCGCGAGCTTCAATGCGTGTAACGCGCCGCCCACACTGCGACGGGCGTGCTCGAAAATGTCCGGGTGCGCCGGAGTGTCGCCATCAAAGTCGCCCGCGGGCGCTTTCACGCGGGCAATATGCTCCCCGGTGTGGGCGCGCTCGATGATTTTTTCGTCCACCGGCAGCGGTTCGATCCAGGCGATCTTGAGTTCGCTTTGGCTCTTGAGCTGTTCGACCGTCTGGCTCACCCGCGCCGGTTTTTCCGGATGGCCGGGCGACGAATAGGCCGTGCATCGGCTGTCGGTGATAATCTTCATGCGATCGTTCGCTCAGTGCGGAAGGCACTCTAAACGAAGTCCTGCGCGCTGGAAAGATTAGAAGTGGTTTCATAAGTATCCGTGGGTGGTGGCGGGCGCATTCGCAAGCCGCGTCGCCGAGGGTAGGGCGCGTCACTCCGTGCGCGCCGCAGACTCGAATCCGTTCGCCGAGCGGTGCGCACGGAGTGACGCGCCCTACCTAGTTTCTGGCGCGCCGGTTGGATCGGCGGAATCGGTCGGACTCAAAATGTCGCTGAACAACGGCAGCAAATGAGGCGGGATGTGGTCATCAATTCTCGGCACGCCGCGGTGCGTCCACCAACTGCCGCCGGATTTAATGCTGATGCTGTACCTTCCGTTAGGATCGCGCATGGCCGAAATGGTGGTTGGCTCTGCTCCGAAGTGGTTTAATTGTTGGTTGAGCCAACTTTCCGAAAGCTGCATCAACAACTCAGAGCGTTGCGCGCCGAGTTCGTCCCGCAACGCTGCCTCAAATTGCTGCTTGAGTTGCGCGCCTTCTTCCGGCATCGGCTTGATTCGGATTGTCACTTTCGGGCCCTCGCCTTCGATACCGGTCAGGTGCTCGTCAGTACGCTCGGCGTTGGCGACTTCCAGGGCGCGATATTCCGCCAGCAAACGGGGCAACGCCGTGTTCAAGGCGCGCTGCTGCTCGTGGCTCGCTGTCAGCACCGACGCGATTTCCGGGCGCAATCCTCCATTGTCGGTAAACACTTTCACGCCGAGCTTCGGCAACATGTCCTTGCGCAGCCAGACGTACGGCGACTCGGCGTTCCAATCGGGTGAAGATGCCGGCGGTGCGACCCATTGGCTCTCCGGATCGACGCGCGCCAATTCCCGCTCGACCTTTGCGACGGCGGCCAGCGTCTCGGCGCGTCTCGCATGCTCCTCATGCAACTGGCGGCGGGTGAATTCCAACGCAACCGTGGCAGCCGCGATTCGGTCGTCGAGCTTGACACGATGCATTTCGGCTTCCACGAGCGCGAGCCGGGCTTGCGCCAGCCGATGCCGCTGCGGAATCCACACCGCGAAAGCGGCGAGCAGCACCAGCAGGACCAACGTTGTCTTCCGAACGCGCATCGCTGAAAAGTTCACGGGCAAGCCGTCCGTGCCACTACCGGAGGACACATTGTCCTGTGAACACGCATGGCTGCGGCGGCCTTCATTTTTGCCCGTTGCCATCTTTGGGCCGCTGGCTTTGCGCCAAGGCGATCCAATCCTGTAACTGGATGGAGAAAATATCTGGAATGTCGCCAAGCCGCATTGACCCAGCCATATTTCCCAAGCCCTCGGTGTCGTTCAGGCTCCAGGAGAGCCAAGGGTCGCCGGGTTTGGGCTGGTAAAAACGCAGCCGATAGCCGAAGTTCTGGACTGCCATCCCGGTGTTCATGCCTTGATAGTCATCATCAATCGGCATCCAATCTCGCAGAGCCTCTCGGAAAAGTTGAAACCGCTCGGAGCCAAGCGACGCTTCCAATTCGCCAAACAAAGTCTGACGATATTCTCTCAACTGCGCGTTCACCTCCGGCACTTCAAACACGCGCGTCTCCTCCGGCCTGTGTCCGTGCAAGTCCTCTTCCGTTGGCTCGGCACGCCGCATCTGTTGCGCCTGCGCGGCGTGGTAGTCAGAGAGGAAGTGGTCGATAGCTGACTGCGTTTGCTGCGCTTCGTTGTCAGTCATTTGCAGGACTTCCCTGATCTGTTCGCTCAACTGGCCGCGTCGGTTGGCCGTGGCGGGAACGTCAAGCTGCTCCAGGAACTTCTTCGGCACGCGCGCGAGCGGCGAACTGTCGTCCCAGCGATAAACCGGGCGTGGCGCCTGGCCGTCGCGTTGGGCGTTCAACGCAGCGAGCCGCGCCACACTGTTCGAGTTGCCCGCTTGCGCGCGAAGCAAAGCGTCGCGCGTGCGTTGAAGTTGCGCCTCCAGTTCGGTCGCGTTGCGGCTCGCCGACTTGATTTGCGCGGTGGCATCGTCCACTTGCCGGGCGACGCGCGCGTTCGCGTGCCATTGCCAGGCGAGCGGCGCCGTCGCAACAATCGCGCAAAGGACGGTCGTTTGCGTTTTGGTGAGAGCCATAAGTTTGAACAAGACAAGGTTGAATCCGGACGTCGCGCCGCCGGCGGCAAGACCCGCGTTTGCCGCGGAAGCTGCGAGTACGGCGGGAGCCGCTTGGGTGGTGCTGGCCAGCAAGGCAACGCAGCCCGCGCCCGTTGGAACCGCGAAGCCGCGCTGGCGGAAAAACCCGGCGAGCCGGTCGAGCGCGCGGGAAACGCGTTTGCGGGCAGCGTCTTCGTCCACGCCCAACGCCGCACCCACATCGCGCAGGCTGCGTTCCTCCAGGAAGCGCAACACCAGCGCCAGTCGGTCGCCGTCGCCCAGGTCCAAAAGCCCTTCGTCGAGCAGCGGAACCAGGGCGTCAAGCGGCGACGCTCCATCTCTTTGCAGCAGGGTGATCTCGACGGCCGTTTGCTCGCGGCGTTTGCGGCGCAATTCCGCGCGAATGCGGGCTTTCGCTTCGAGGACCGCAAGTGCGGTGCAACCAACCGGCGAGCGTCTCGATACCCGCCAGCCGCGGCGCCTTTCGGGCGAGCGCGATGAAGACATTTTGCGTAATCTCCTCGGCCAGACCCGCGTCACCGACCTGCCGGAGGGCCGTCGCATAAACCAGATGGACGTGCCGTGTCACGAGCGCGCGAAAGGCGGTTTCCGAGCCTCGCGCGGCGTAGGCGGTTACGAGTTCGCGATCAGGCGATACAGGTGTCATTCCACTTCATAGACTGCCGCAAGCGGCGAAAATCGGACAGTGAATAAACATGGAAGCCCCAAACACCCAAATACCCAAGCACTCAAAGAAACTCCAATTTTCAAATTCCCAGACTTTTTCCCAATGGAGTGGAGGGTGTATTCGAGGTGTAAGGGTTTTGGGCTGGCAGGTATGCAACACACCATTGCTCCAAGGCTCCAGCGTTCCGCTTTCGGGGACCGCCATTTTGGCATTTGGTGTTTAAGGTTTCTTTGGTGTTTGACGTTTGGAGTTTGGTGTTTACGCCGCGCCGTTCCTTGTTAGGATGCGGCCACCGTTGAGGCGCGTCCTCCGGTGCGCTGATGTCCGAATATAAAGTCCAGTTTGAGGTCTTCGAAGGCCCGCTCGACCTGCTCCTTTATCTGGTGAAGAAGGAGGAGGTGGACATTTACCAGGTCAACCTCACGAAGATCGCCACGCAGTTCATCGAGTACATCGAGCTGATGCGCGAACTCGACCTTGAAGTGGCCGGCGAGTTTCTGGTGATGGCTTCGACCCTCATGTATATCAAAAGCCGCGAGTTGCTTCCGTTGGACCAGCAGGTGCTCGCCGAAGGCGAGGAAGAGGAGGAAGACCCGCGCTGGGATTTGATCCGCCAACTGGTCGAATACAAGAAATTCAAGGACGCCGCCGCTCAACTGCATCAGCGCGAAGCCGAACAGGAAAAAATTTTCCCGCGCCTGCCGGGGAAGCTGGAATTCGAACCCTCCGGTCCGCCTCCGCGCCCCGAAGTTTCGCTGTTCGACCTCATCAACGCGGTCAGCAACGTCCTCAAACGCTTTCAACAACGTGAAGGGGCGCGGGACATTTTTGAAGACAAATGGACGGTCAGCGAAAAAATCGAGTTGCTGCGGCAGGCCATCGCCGCCCGGCCCGCGCTGAGATTCTCCGAGTTGTTCGAGCAGACCACGAGCCGTACGGAAGTCGTGGTAACTTTTCTGGCGCTGCTCGAATTGATTCGGCTGAAACATGTCGTCGTTTCTCAGCCGACGCCGTTCAGCGAAATCGAAATC
>QHNT01000431.1 GCA_003218515.1 Verrucomicrobiota bacterium
ATAACAGGGCACATCATTCGCGTAGGCCGTCACCCAGAGACGGTCGGGATCAAACTCCCGTTTCATCCGCAGCGAATAATCCACCACCACTTCGCCGGCCAGAAAGACCATCGCCAGTTGATCGCCGAAGTTCCAGACTTGGGCGAAATAGGGCAGGGTGGCCGGCAATGTTTCCCCACGGTCGAGTCGCGCCAGATTTCGTTTTGCGTGATAACCAACAATGCCGTCCTGCTTCGCGCGCTCCTCCCATTGCTCGCGCGTCGGCGGTTTTTCAAAAGGAACCTCAAACCGTTTGGCGCGGCAGGACAGTTTGTGGCGAAGCGGAACCAGGTGCCCGTCCGGCATCCGCTTGACTTCGGCGGCCAGTTCCTCTCCGTGTTGTCTGGCCAGATCAAGCGAACCGCGCGGAAATGGATTTGCGTCCGCGCCGCAGCCGATGGTGATGAGGGCGATGGCGCCGGGAAAATCGCGTTGAATGGCCTCCTGCGCGAAGCCGGCCCAATCGCCGCAGATTCTGTTGAAATCTCCGCCCAGCGTGGTGCAGTGACAGGCGTAGTTCGCCACCACCGCGCGCACGTTACCCCCGGCGTCGCTCGCGCAGAGAACGGACAACACCTGGTCAGCCGGCCCGCCCGCTGTGCGGCGATTCCGCGCGAACGAGACCTTCCCTTCGTTCCACGCCAGCCGCGCCGGTTTCCGGTCGGCGAGCGCCGTCAGAGCCACTTGCTCCAGCTTGTCAGTCAGCTCCTTGCTGTAGCGTTCAATGGTCGCCTGCTGATCGGCGGGAATTGGCATCGCGAAAATGTTGGGGGCGAAGCCCACTGCACAGGGGCCGCAGTGCGTGTGCGAGGAACAAACCGCCAGGCGCTCGCGTGGCAGGCCGGCCTTGGTCTTCAAACGTGCCGCCACTTCGTCAATGATGAGCGCTGACACGCCGCAATTGTCCACGGTGACCAGAATCGCCGGCCGGTCTTCGTCACCGCCAATGGCCAGCGCCTTGGCCCAGAGCCGTTGCTCGACCCCTTCCGACTCGGTTTTGCGCACGGCGTATCCGGTCAGGCGGATCGGGTAGTCCGGCGTGATATCAATTCGGGCGACGCCAACGCGGAAAATGACGTCTTCTCCTGCGACAACACAGCAATGAAAGATCAAGGCAGAAAAACAGATAAAACCAAGAGAGCGGATAAACACGCTGCAATCGTCGGCGAATGAACGACTGTGTCAAGCTTCCGGCAACGCGCGAGTGCCAGAAGCGGTTTCGAATTGGTTTGTGCGGGTTCACAGGTAGCTTGTGATCCCCATATCGTCAGTGAACCGTAGCAGCCGACGTAAGGAGGCTCCAACTTCCTTCCCTCGAAATAGAATGAGCCTCCTTACGTCGGCTGCTACGAAGTTTATGGTTTGTGGCCGCTGCGGACGGGGACCGCACGCGCTCCGGTTCATGGGAAGCCCCCTTTCGTTTTTCGCATGCATTGGGACCACGAACCAGATTGGCACCCCTCTCCCTGCCCTCTCCCCGCCAGGCGGGGAGAGGGAAGGGGTGAGGGGTCGGTTCATGGAGAGCGGTTCACGAGCGCGGCAGAGAGACCATTCCGGGCGTGCGCCGGTAAATCGCCCCGCGGTTGAGGACGGCTTGAAGCAACCCGTCGTCGAGATAATCCGGATGCGGATCAATTGGCTTGGGTTGCTGGCCCGTGTAGCCCAGCTTGGCGAGCACCTGCGGATTGAGAAAGTATGCTCCGGCAGCAATCTCGGTGAGCAGACCAAAGCCGGCAGGATCGTTCTTTTGCAATTCAGCCACGACCTCGGCGGGCGGTTGCCCACGCGAAGACGTCAACAGCTTTTTCAAACCACTGACTAGATCCGGTCGGAACAATAAGACTTCGTCCAGTCCCTCGGCCGCGACGCCCGCCTCGCTCGCGGAAGGAAAACCTTCGGAGGCGGGGATCAACATATCCGCCAGCGCGGCGAACACGGCGCGTTCGTTGGCGTCGATACTCATGGTGAAGCAGCAGAACCGATCCCCCACGCCTCATCCTCTCCCTGAGGGGAACGGGCAGGGTGAGGGGAGCGCCTTGGACTCTCGACTCCCGACATTCGACACCGATTGCGACCAGTCCGCCCCCGGTTCATACGGGCACCTTTTGGCCGCGACGGTCCTCCACAAGATGCTCGGCGCACCTGAGCGCCATGGCGGCGATGGTAGCCGTGGGATTCATGCCGCTTGAGGTGGGCCAGATGCTGCCGTCGAAGACGAATAAGTTCGGCACGTCGTGGGAGCGTCCCCAAGGGTCCACGACCGAGGTCGCCGGGTCCGTGCCCATCTTGCAGGTGCCGAGGATGTGCCAGCCGGTTTCGCGGATGAGCGGCGCGATGACGACCTGATAAGAGCCGGCAGCTTCGAGCGATTCCTTCGCTCGTTGCAGATGAAATTCCAACAGCCGCTTCGAGTTCTCCGACATGCGGTAGAAGAGCTTCGGCGCGGGAATGCCATCGGCATCTTTCAGCGTTGGGTCGAGTACGACACGGTTTTCTTTCTCCGGCAAATCCTCAGCGATGATGCCCCACATGGCGGAGTGACCGAGGCGCTTGCAAAGGTCGCGGTGGAAGTTCGGTCCCCAGATCGGATTGTCGCCCCACGGGTAGCCGCGCGTCATCGAGAGCGGACCGCCCGTGGGCTGGAGTCCCCACTTCGCGCCTCGCGCGAATCCGCGCGAGGGATCGGTCTCGTAAAACTGCAGGCTGTGGATGTGTTGGCCCCACAAACCGTGCGTGCTGCCAAGGTCATCCTCGAACAGGCCGACGACGGTGCCGAATGGATGCAACATCAGCCGCCTGCCGACGAGGCCGGCCGAGTTGGCGAGTCCGTTCGGAGATCGGGAAGATGTGGAGAGCAACAGAAGACGTGGCGTGCCAATGCCATTGGCGGCAAGCACGGTGGTCGCTGCTTTTTGAAAATGTTCCTTGCCTTCCCGGTCCACGTAAGCGGCACCGGTAACAAGTCCGCTCCCGTTCGTTTCGAGGCGGCGAACGCGCGCGCCGGTGACGAGCTGCGCTCCCAGGCGGACGTTCTGCGGCCAATGCGTGACGTCCACCGAACCTTTCGCGCCTTCGACG
>QHNT01000432.1 GCA_003218515.1 Verrucomicrobiota bacterium
ATACCCGCGAGCATACCGCGCATCGCCGCCGTGAAAAGAAGATTCCGTCCCGACTATAACCTGGAGCACGCCCGCGCCGCCCGTATTCCGAACGCGCTCAGCCCGCCGCCATCGCCTTCCCAGCAATCCAGCCGGTGGTCCAGGCCGCCTGAAAATTAAACCCGCCGGTCAGACCATCAATGTCGAGCAGTTCACCGGCAAAATGGAGGCCGGGGCAAACCCGGCTTTCCATCGTCTTGAAGTTCACCTCGCTCAAACGCACGCCGCCGCACGTGACAAACTCGTCCTTATTCGGGCTCTTGCCGGTGACCCGGAATTCGGTGCGAATCAATTGCTGAACGAGACTGTGTTGTGCAGCGCGCGAAAGCGCCGCCCATCGCGTGTCGCGCGCGATGCCGGCAACCAGAACCAGTTGTTCCCACAAGCGCGCCGGCAACGGCGAAATCGGCGCGTTGACAATGAACCGCGCGGGTTGGGTTTGACGTCGCAGCTGAAGCTCGGCGGAAATCGCCTCCGCACCGAGTTGCGGCACCCAGTTCAGATGAAGGGAGAACCGGTAATTCAATTCATGCAAGACCCGCGCGCCCCACGCCGACAGCCGCAGAATCACCGGCCCGCTCAAGCCCCAGTGTGTCACCAGCAACGCGCCGCACTCGCGCAACCGCGCGCCCGGCACCGACGCTTCGACCGGCTCAACGGTAATCCCGGCCAACTCGCGAAGCCACGGCGTCGCAATGTGAAACGTGAACAACGACGGCACGGGCGGTTCCAGCGTGTGGCCGAGCGAGACGGCCAATTGCCCTGCCGCCGCCACACGGCATCCGCCCGTGGCCAGAAGCAGGCGGTCGCAGGACAATTTCTCGCCGTTCGACAGCGTCAGTTCAAAACCGCCTCCCGCAAATTTCGTTATTCCTGCCACCCCGCGATTGAGCAGCAGATTCACCTTCGCCGCTCCGGCGGCGCGGAGCAGACAATCAATGATCGTTTGCGACGCGTCGCTGGCTGGAAACATGCGGCCGTCGCTCTCGGTTTTCAGTTTCACCCCGCGGGATTCAAACCATGCCTCCGTATCGCTGGCCTGGAACGACTTGAACGGAGTCAGCAACGCCCGTTCACCGCGCGGAAAGCGGGCAGCGAACTCGCGCGCGTCGAAGCAGGCGTGTGTGACATTGCAGCGACCTCCGCCGGAGATGCGGACTTTGGAGAGGAATTGCGGACCCTTTTCCAGCACCATCACCCCGGTCCCGGGAGCAGTTTCGGCGCAGGTGATGGCCGCAAAAAATCCGGCGGCTCCACCGCCCACGACAATGACCCGCCGCGAACTCATCCGGGTTCAGATTGTCGTGCGCACCACGCCCCCGTCAACCCGCAGGGCCGCGCCGTTGGTGGCGCTGGCCGCACCCGAACACGTGTAGGCCACCATGGCAGCCACCTCGTCCGCGGTCGCGAAACGCTGGAGCAAAGAAGTGGGGCGCACGCTGCGGAAAAATTCCCGCTCGAACTCCGCCGGGGTTTGCCTGGCGTTGGCGGCCAGTTGGCCGACGAATTCCGTCACGCCCTCGGATGCAGTCTGGCCGGGCAACACGGCATTCACGGTCACGCCCGTCCCTTTGGTGAGCCGCGCGATGCCGTTGACGAGCGCCAGTTCCGCGGCCTTGGTCCTGCCGTAGTGAATCATCTCTTCGATTCGAGCCTCGTCATGTTGGCACCGCGACGGTCTTTCCCTTCTTCCAAATGATCACAGGCATGCCGAGCCGACGATTTTCGGCATGCACCTTCCGGGCGGCGCGACGCAACGCCCGGAGCGCCGCTTGTGTATCGCGTGCGGAGCCGTTGCGTTTCGATTTACCGTTTGTCGCTTTCATTGTTCGTTTCAGTCGCTTGAATCCTACGTTGGTCGAGGCGAGGGCATCGGTTAGACAGGTAGGGCGCGGTGTCCTCACCGCGCCGCGGCTCGCTGGGGACAGCGAGCCCTACCGGTCACGTCTTCTCGTGACGAAAACCGTTTCTAACTCAAACTCAGCGGCCCACCTTCGCACAACGCAGTCTTTCCGAAGGTTTCGATGCGATGCCCGACCGCGTGGGCCAGGGCGAGGTGGAGCCGGTTGTGTGGAACTTTTTCCAACTTCACCGAACGCCCCATCTGAAAGCCGAACCCGCCGCCGATCAGCAGGAATGGAATGTTGTCCAGCGTGTGGGAATTACCTTTGCCCAGTTCGTTGGTCCAGACGACGAGGGTATTGTCCAGCAGATTGCCTGCGCCGCCCGGTTCGGGCGTTCCGGCCAGCTTCTGCACCAGATAATTCAATTCGCCGGCGAACCACTTGTTGATCCGGACCAGTTTGTCCAGCGCTTCTTCATTCTTGTCCGGCTCGTGCGATAGCTCATGGTGGCCGTTGCTGACGTCCAGCCACTTCATCCGCGCCTGGCCGACGGACTTGGTGTATTGCAGCGTGGCTACGCGCGCCATGTCGTTCACGAAACTGTTGACCAGCAGATCAATCTGCATCCGGCTGAGCCGCGGCACATTGTCGTTCTGGTCCGCCACGCCTTCCTCCAGGGAGGGCGGGCTGACACGGAGTTTCTGGCGATCGGCTTCGCTGATTTCCTTTTCCATCTGGCGAACGAGCGCTTCGTGGTCTTCCAGAAGCCGGCGGTCCTCCGCGCTGATCAATTTGCGGACCTTCTTCAGGTCGTCGCGTACGTCGTCGAGGACGCTCTGGAGACTCTCCTTGTCT
>QHNT01000351.1 GCA_003218515.1 Verrucomicrobiota bacterium
AGCCCGCGCCGCATGACCCGAAGCGCGCTCTGCAACGTCTGGTCCCTCTGCGCCTTGATGGCAGCGAGTTGGACCTCGCGTTCGCGCGCGAACGCGGGCGCCGGAAACGTCGGGTTCAACAGCACGTCGGCCACAAGGTCCAGGCCCTTGCCAAAATCGCTGCTCAACACTTCAGCGCTCACGCCGAAACTGTTATTGCCGCCGAAACTGTCGATGCTGCCGCCGAGCGACTCGATTTCAGTCGCGATTTGTTCGGCGTTCCGTTTCTTTGTTCCTTTCAACAACATCTTCGCCGTCAATTGCGTGATGCCGTTGGTCACCGGCGTTTCCGCAAGCACGCCGCCTTTGAACACGGCGCGAAATTCGATGAATGGCAGGCGATGCTCCTCCTTTACGAGCAAACGCAGCCCGTTTGTCAGCACAAATTTTTGAATTGCCTTCTCTGTGATCTGAACGGTCGCGGTCGACGGCTTCGGCGCGGCGCCTTTGGGCAGCAGCGCGTAGATGGTGCGGTTTTCGGTCGTGAGATATTCGCGCGCGACACGCTGAAGGGCGGCGGGTTTCACGCGTTTCACTGCGTCGAGATAACGTTCCGAGAAGTTCAGATCGTTGGCCGCAATCCAACTGCCGGCCAGGTCTTGTGCCTGGCCTTGCATTGTCTTGCGCGACGCCAGCGTGCCGGAGATGAATTGTTTCACCGCTTTGTTCAGTTCGGCGAGGCTGACCGGCTTCGCCTTCATCTTCTCGACCTCGGCCAGCATCGCGTCGCGTGCCGCCGCGAATTTGTCCGCATCCACGACCGCGCTCGCGCCGAACAAGCCGGGATTGCCTGGGCTGTAAGTCCAGGCTTCGACGCTGTTCACCAGCCCCTTTTTCTGGCGCACTTCCTGGTAAAGGCGCGAACTGTGCCCGTTACCGAGCAAAGTCGCCAGCACATCCAGAATCGGCACGTCCGGATGGCGCAGGTCCGGCATGTGCCAACTGAAATGCAGATGGCCCAGTTCAATGGGCGCTTCCTCAATGACTTCCCGCGGGGCCGTTTGCCTGGGTTCCTCCGGCAGCACGACCGGAGGCAGCGGCCTGGCCTTGGTCTTCCTGTAAGCGTCGTGGACCTGCGCCACGACGTCCTCCGTCTTCACGTCGCCCGCGATGACAAAGCAGGCGTTATTGGGAACGTATTTCTCGTGATAATAAAGGCGAATATCATCGGGCTTCAGTTCGTTGAAAATGTCCGGATAGCCAATGACCGTGAAGCGATACGGGCTGCGCGTGTAGGCGGTCTCGAACAGTCGGCGGCCGGAGCGGCGCGACGGATCGTCCTGGCTCATGTCCATTTCGCGGCGGATCACGTCGAGTTCCTTGCTCAATTCGTCCGGCGGCAGCGTCGCGTTTTGCATGATGTCGCACAGGATGTCGATGGCCACGCGCGCGCCGGTGTCGGGAACGTTGATCCAATACACTGTCCGGTCGAACGACGTGTAGGCGTTCATGTGACCGCCCGCTTCCTGCACTTCCTGGTCGATACGCGCGCCGGGTCGGGTCGTCGTGCCTTTGAACAGCATGTGTTCGAGCACGTGCGACAGGCCGGCACCGAGCCAGCGTCCCTCATGAATGCTGCCGGTCATACACCATGCCTGCGCCGAGACGACTGGCGCGCTGTGGTCTTCGCGCACGATGATGGTCAGGCCGTTGTCGAGCGTGGCGAGCCGCGTGCCGGGAGGGCAGGCGGGAATGTTGCCGGCCGATTTTTTGAAAGCGACCCGGCTGCGAGGGACAACAGATGCGCGCATAAGGAGATAAACTGCAAAGCTCGAATTAATTCTATCGAAGGGAAACTCAACCCTGTTTCGTTTCGGCGATCGGCACCGAAATTTTCCGAGCCGGCAAATACGGTTTGCGAAAGGCCTCGTGGAAGTCGTAGCCGTTTTTGAAATCGTCGCGGCTGTCCCGTTCCGTCTTGGCCAACAGCCTGGTTTCGACCATATTGAAAACGAGTTCTCCAAAGTCCTCGCAGCATTTGACGCCCCATGCTTCGAGCACCGTGAGTGTCATTGGGCCGAACTGCTGCAACGCGTATTCGCGGATGCCGTTGAGCAGCTCCTGGCCGGAGACGTGGCGGATTTCGTTCTTTTTCGGCGCCCTGCCAATCGTCCTCTGCGTGTGGTCGAGCGCCTCGCGCACGAAGAAATAGGCCTCGCGCTCGTAGCGCGCGTCCTTGGCGACAATCTGCTCGACGGCTTCTTCAAAACTTTGGGTTTGCATGTTATTTCGTCTGTTTGTTTGACGCCGCTGGCGGATGCGCCGTGCGCCAGGCTCTGACGGTCCAACCCACCAGCAGCAGCGACAGGACAACGCATAACGCCAGTTGTTCCTGTTTGGTCAAACGCAACATGCGCCGGAATATAGTATGAAAGAAACCGCTTAACAATGGCGGATTTATGACCACTACGGAACGCAGGACCGCGCTAAAGTCGGACTCATCAATCTCGAAACTGAAGCTCCAGACGCAAAATCCAATCGGAGTAAAACTCCCGTTTGGCGCAACGCCGTTGCTGGTATAATTTATCACCTGAAGCCTGAAGGCTGATGAAATAAAAAAGTTTGCCGGATTGGAAAAAGGTCTGCCATGCCAGTGAGAAAATTGAAAGAATATCTCGACAGCCAGAAAATCAAATACGTCACTATCTCTCATTCGCCTGCCTACACGGCGATGGAGGTCGCGCAATCCACGCACATTCCAGGGCGGGAACTGGCAAAAACTGTGATGATCAAACTCGACGGCAGGATGGCGATGGCTGTACTGCCGTCCACGCGCAAAGTTGATTTGAACCTGCTGCGCGAATCGGTCGGCGCGGAGGAAGCGATGCTCGCCACCGAAGCCGAGTTCAAAAGCCTGTTTCCCGACTGCGAAACCGGCGCGATGCCGCCGTTCGGTAATTTGTATGGGATGGACGTTTACGTCTCGCCCAAACTGGCCGAGGACGACCAGATTGCCTTCAACGCCGGCTCGCACACGGAGGTGATGAAGCTGCCTTACACAGAGTTTGACCGGCTCGTGAAACCCAGGGTCGTGCGAATGACGGACTGAAGATTACCCAACAACGATGTTGACAAGTTTCTGGGGCACCACGATTACCTTCTTCACCGTCTTGCCTTGGATGAACTGCTTCACCTTTTCACTGGCGAGGGCGGTGGATTCGAGTTGTTGCTGACTCACCTCGGCAGGCGCCTTGATCACGTCGCGCAGTTTGCCGTTCACCTGCACGGGGATTTCCAACGTGTCCTCGACCAGCAAGGCAGGATCGAACTTTGGCCAGCGCGCGTAGCTCAATGCGGAGTGCGGAGTGCGGAATGCGGAATGAAGTTTGTCCCACAATTCTTCAGCAAGGTGAGGCGCGAACGGCGCGAGCAATTGAAGAAACGTGCGCATCGCAGAAGACGGCTTGGTTTCCCACGTCATTGCCTCGTTGACGAAGACCATGAGCGCGGATATGGCGGTGTTGAAACGGAGATGGTCCAGGTCTTCGGTGACTTTCCTGATGCAGGCGTGCAAGGTTTTGATCTGGACCGGCGTCGGCTGCATATCCTGGATCGCAGGGCTCAATTTGATCAACTCAAGCAATTTCGGTGCTTCGGGTATTTGGGTATTTGCAGTGGTTTCGGCCTGTTCAAATTCCGTGTCGCTTTCTTCGTCCACGAACAAGCGCCAGACGCGGCCCAGGAATTTGTAAACGCCAACCACGCCTTTCGTGCTCCACGGTTTCGCGTCCTGCAGCGGTCCCAGGAACATTTCGTAAAGGCGAAACGCGTCTGCGCCATATTCGTTTGCCATGTCGTCCGGGTTGACGACATTGCCGCGGGCTTTGGACATCTTCTGATTGTCTTCGCCCAGGATGAGTCCTTGATTGACGAGTTTGAAAAACGGCTCCGGGGTGGAGACGTAGCCGAGGTCGAACAAAACCTTGTGCCAAAAACGGGCGTAGAGCAGGTGCAACACGGCGTGCTCCGTGCCGCCGACATACAAATCGACGCCTTGCGCTCCGTAGCCGCCGACGTGAGGAGGCGGATTGGTTGCACCCGATTTGTCCGCCTCGTCACCTCGGCGGCTACTCATCCAATATCGCTCCGCTTCCTTGTTCACAAATGCTTTATCATTCTTCGCGTCGAGGTAGCGGAGGTAATACCAGCAACTGCCGGCCCATTGCGGCATGGTGTTGGTCTCGCGCCGCGAGCCATCGGGCAGGTTCACCCAGTCCTTTGCGCGGGCGAGCGGCGGCTGGCCGTCGGGCGTGGGTTTGTAATCCTCGAGTGGCGGCGGCAGCACGGGCAACGCCGATTCCGGCAACGCCTCGTGAAACCAATTGCCGCTGGCGTCCTGTTTCCAAACGATCGGGAACGGTTCTCCCCAATAACGCTGCCGGCTGAACAGCCAGTCGCGAAGCTTGTAGTTGATGGTGCGTTTGCCCAGTCCCTTTGATTCGAGCCACCCGGTGATCTTCTTTTTGGCGTCGGGCGTGGGCAGCGCGTTGAGTGAAATCTCCGCGTTCGATGAATTGACGTTCACACCCTCGTCGACAAACGCCGCTTTCAATCGAGCGCGGGTCTCCTGACCCGCAGCAATTTTCGCTGCCGAACCTGCTGCGGCTCCGGAGAGCCGCGCTCCGGGGCCATCCCCGGGCGATACGACCTCGACAATTCCCAGGCCGAACCTGGTCGCGAAATCGAAGTCGCGTTGATCATGTCCTGGCACCGCCATAATTGCACCCGTGCCGTAGCTCGCGAGCACGTAGTCGGCGATCCAGATCGGAATTCTCTCGCCGTTGGCCGGGTTGAGTGCGAAGGCGCCAGTAAAAACGCCGGTCTTCTCCTTCGCCAGTTCGGTGCGTTCAAGGTCGCTTTTGCCCGACGCCAATATCTTGTATTGCTGGACAGCACCCCAAGGAGTCGGCGCAGTGTAGCTCCCCGTATTGATTATGCCGTCAGGCAACCCTGACTTCGTGGGCCAACTCATAGGAACGACGCCGCCAGCAGCTTGCGGTGCTACAAGTTTATGTTCGGGCGCGAGCACCATGTAAGTCGCGCCAAAGAGCGTGTCGGGCCGCGTGGTGAACACGGGAATTCGGAATTCGGAATTCGGAATTCGGAATTCGACCTCCGCCCCTTCGCTGCGCCCGATCCAATTCCGCTGCATCTCCTTGAGCGAATGGCTCCAATCAATCGTGTCGAGGTCGTTGAGCAATCGCTCCGCGTAGGCGGTGATCCGGAGCATCCATTGGCGCATCGGTTTGCGGACGACCGGGAAGTCGCCCACCTCGCTTTTGCCGTCCACCACCTCCTCATTGGCCAACACCGTGCCGAGCGACTCACACCACCAGACCGGCGCTTCCGTCACATAAGCGAGACGCTTGGAGTCCCGGTAGGCGCGGCGCGCAGATTCAATTTCCGCAGGACAGGCGTCGCGCCTGTCTCCATCCTTTGAATTTTCTTTTGAAGTTTGAGACAGGCGCGACGCCTGTCCTACGCTGCTGGAATCGGCTTCCAATTCCGGCGGATACCTCAACGTCGATATGGGTTCAGCGCGATTCGTTTCCGGATTGAACCACGAGTTGTAGAGCCTGAGAAAAATCCACTGGGTCCATTTGAAATACTTCGGATCCGTCGTGTCGATTTCGCGCGTCCAGTCGTAGCTGAATCCGAGCGATTTGATCTGGCGCTTGAACGTGGCGATGTTTTGCTCCGTGGTCTGGCGCGGATGCTGTCGGGTCTTGATAGCGTATTGCTCGGCGGGGAGACCAAAGGCGTCCCAGCCCATCGGATGGAGCACATTGTGGCCGAGCGCGCGTTTATAGCGGGCGAGGATATCGGTGGCGGTGTAGCCTTCCGGGTGTCCAACGTGCAGACCCGCGCCGGAAGGGTAGGGGAACATATCGAGGATGTAGAATTTCGGCGGGAGCTCTGCCGTTGAGGCCGTCTTCCCTTCCAGCGCGTGACGTTTAGCAAACGGATGCCCATGCGGGAGCGTTTCGTCCGGATTCCAGGCCCGAAAGGTTTGCTGTTCGTCCCATATTTTCTGCCACTTCGGCTCGATCAAATGAAACGGATATTGCCTGCGGCTGCCCGACATAGAGACGAAATATTGAGGAAAGGCACGAGGCGCGGCAATGGCAGAGTTTAGCTGCTGGGGTCATGTTTCGACGGCCTTGCAACCGCGCATCGCAGCTATGAACCACCCCTCACCCGACCTCCGGCCACCCTCTCCCCATCGGATGGGGTACATGTTTAGCGTGGCGACCGCGCCGTAGCGCAGGTTTGGAAACCTGTACGCTACGGCCAAAGGGCTAAACAGATACCGGATGGGTAGACGAGAACGACAAGGAGGACGAGGGGGGCGGTTCATGGGAACTCCTCCCTAGGCTTTTCGTTGCCAAAGTCTAGCGACAGTTGCACGGCGCTCTGCTCAGCCGAAAAAAGCGACTCGGGCTTGTGAGAATGGAGTTGGTGACACCCGCCTCGAAGCCGGCCACTTTCGCGCCAAAATTCGTCAACACTAGCCAGTTCATTGAAGGGAGGGCGTCGGCATACTCGACCGCGTAATTGTAACCGGCTTCCACGGTGAAATGAAACGTGAGATTGGTATCCTGACGGCTCGTACCGGCAATCAGTGGCGGCGGAACAAACTGAACTACCAACGTCGGGGCGCTTGCACCGCCTTCGCGTGAGGCAAAATGTCTTGCGGTCTTTCCGACATCCTCCAATTGCGTCAACACAACCCAACCAAGGTTTGCGCTCGAGTTGTCCACCCAGGACTGCACGTCAGCCATCAGGTTGGTCGTCGAATCGAACGTATAACTGCCGAGCTCGTTGATAACTATCGCGGCGCTTGCCGTGCTCGAAAAATCCGTCGGCGCCGCCCCGCCGGGCGAACTCCACGGCGTAGTTATGCCGCTGCGGTTCTTCCACGTCGCTTCGCTTTCATTCCACGTTTGCAGGACTCGGCGCAATTCAAAGATTGAATCGACGCCCTCCTGTGGAACTTTCGTCACAGTCAACGTCAATGCAACCGAGGTGATCTCGGAGTGGGGCGGAATCCGGCCGATCAAATCAAACTTCATCAGCCCGCGGTTTTTCGGGGTCCCAGCTGTCGGACCCTGGGTGCCAATTATGAGATCCGTGGCATTGCCGAAATTCGAGTCCAGGAATTGTTCAGAAAGCCGGGTGTCGGCGACGGGCCGCAACGTCAGCAAATCCGCCATCAAAGCGAAGGGCGCAGCCACGGACGCAAACCAGGCTGCCATTCTGAGTGCTGACGAAAACGGCATGCGGAACACTTCCCGTTAAGATGGTTGACCAACAAAATGGTTCCAAATGCAGTTGGGGCTTGAAACTGCGCCGGGCTTTCGTCAAATGTCGGCGCGACAAAAAAGCGAGCTTCTCCGTAACCAGCCGCTTTCGGAAAATCCTTTAACCGATGAAAGACTGGCGATGGTTTGTTTCTGCAGTCGCGCTGGCGCTGGTTGGCCTGAGCGTTGTGCTTTTCAGCTCGTGTTCCACGCTTGACCGGACCGTCGTGGAACCGCCCCAGATTGAAGGCGCACACTTCGTTGGCAACAAAGTGTGCGCGGAGTGCCACAGCAACATCACGCGCATCTTTCCGGCGAGCCCGCACGCGCGGTTTTACAAGGACGACCTGAAATGGGCGGCGACGGCCGGTTGCGAGTCGTGCCACGGAGCGGGGAGCGAGCATGTGCGTGTCGGGGGCGGGCGCGGCAAATTCATCGTCAATCCTGGCAAGGACCCCGCGACCTGCTTTCAATGCCATCTTGAAGTCCACGCGGAGTTCAACCTGCCGCAGCATCACCCGGTCATTGAAAACCGGATGAACTGCGTGCAATGCCACGATCCGCACGGCCGCGACATCATGAAACCGCACGGCGGACTGGCGATGGCGCGGTTGAACGAAAGCTGCGCGCAATGTCATCGCGAGCAGGCCCGGCCCTTCGTATTTGAACACGAGGCCCTGCGGGAAGGGTGCACGGTTTGCCACACTCCGCACGGCTCGATCAACGAGAAACTGCTCGTCGAACGCGATGCGAACCTTTGCTTGAAATGTCATGCGCAGGTGCAAAGCGCGAGCGGCCGCAGGTTCATCGGAAAGCAGGATCACTCCGTTCTTTTGACCCTGGGCACGTGCTGGAGCGCGGGTTGCCACCCGGCCATACACGGGTCAAACACGAACAGAAAAATGCACTACTGAAACTACGGAGACGATAACGTCGATGAAGAACAGCGCCAAGATTCAGTGCGGTTTTGTCCTGGCGATCCTGTTGCCGCCCGCCGGGCTGCCGCTTCGCAGCGCCGAGATCGACGCCGCTCGATTGCCGCCTCCGGCCGGCGTCCCGGTTGATTTCGAGCGCGACATCAAACCGATTTTTGAACAATCCTGTTTTCGCTGCCACGGGCCGGAGCGCCCCAAATCGCGTTTCCGCCTCGACAATCGCGAGTCCGCGCTGAAAGGCGGCGAGAACAACAAGGATGATATCGTTCCCGGCGACAGCGCGCAGAGCAAATTGATCCACTACGTCACGCGGCTGGTCGAGGACCTGGAGATGCCGCCTTCAGGGAAAGGCGAGCCGCTGACGTCGGAACAGATCGGCTTGATTAGAAAATGGGTGGATGACGGCGCGCGCTGGCCGCCGGGCGCGGAGACCATCAAACGCGAAACGCAGTTTTCCATCACGCCGATGGCGCAATGGATCACCGTGGGCGGCAACGAACAGAAGTTTCGCGAGCATTGGGGACAAAAGAAGGGGTTCACTGCCGGTTATGACCGCTTCGAAATGATCGAGCCGGTCGGCAAAGACACGGAGTTGAAAGTCGAGGGACGGGCGTTGTTTCCCCAGGAGGATTACCGCATCGGGCTGACGTTGACCAGGCCTGACGTTGGTTTTGTGCGCGCGGGCTACGACACGTACCGGAAGTATTTCAGCGACACAGGCGGTTTTTACCCTCCATTGAATCAGCCCGCGTTGAGCCTGGGCCGCGACCTGCACGAAGACTTTGGCAAGGCCTGGTTTGATGTCGGACTGGCGCGGCCGGACTGGCCGAAGCTTGTACTGGGTTACGAATATCAATCCAGAAAGGGCGATGAGTCCACCTTGCAGTGGGGGCCGGTTGTCACGAACAATATCGCGCCGGCTTACAAACAGGTGGACGAAAGCGCCCACATCCTGAAGCTGGACGCGAGCCACGAGTTCAGCGGCGTGTTGCTGGAAGAAATGTTTCGCGGAGAATTTTATAATCTGAGCACGCGACAGAATGCTTTCATCTCTTCGGGGAGCCCGACGCTGATGCCTATTTCGCAGGTGGATGAAAGCTACAAACACTTTGTCGGGGCTAACGCGCTCAGTTTGGAGAAGCAGGTTTTTGACTGGCTCCTTCTATCCGGCGGATACCTTTACCGAAAACTGGATGGCGACGGCGCCTTGAGCCAGGCCATCGGTTTCGCCGCGAGCCCGCGGATCGTCCTCAGTCAGCAGACGCACGTCGTCAACGCAAATGCGCAGCTGGGTCCCTGGAATGGTCTGAGCGGGTTTGGTGGCGTGCAGCTCGAGTGGACCCGCCAGAAAGGCAACGGCGAGATCGATTCGGATTTGGATTTTGATACCGCCAGCACGATCGCGACCGGCACAGTGTTTAGCGACCTCGACAAGTTCACCAGAGACGAGGAGATCGGGCTGCGTTACACCCGGATCCCTTTCACGGTCCTCTTTGCCGAAGCGCGGTGGCAGCAGGAAGACCTCGACCAGTTTGAAGACGAGATGGACAGCGCTGCAGGCGCGGGCATTTTTGCGCGGGATACGGACGCTTCGAGCGAACTGAAGGAAGCCCGCGCGGGATTTACCCTTTCGCCTTGGGCGAACATCTCCTTGAGCAGTCACTACAAACACCGCATTCGAGACACCGACTATGACCACGTCACCGACACGAATGCGACGCCCTCCGGCTCCTCGTTCATTTTTTCTGGCAATGGCTATTCCGCGTTCATTCGGAACCGCAGGCTGGAAACCGACGAGATCGAAGCAAAGCTGGCCTGGCGCTTGAACCGCTGGCTGAAAACGACGCTGACCTATCAACTGACTGCCACTGATTATCATACGACAACAGATGCCGCCGTCGGTCTTGATTCTTTCAACAACGTAGTTTCGGCTTCACCGGGAGGACAGTTTTTCGCCGGGAACTACGACGCGCAGGTGTACAGTTTCAACGCGGCGCTGACGCCCGGGCGACGGTTTTACATTTCCGGCACTTTTTCGTACCGCGACACGCGGCTGGCGACCTCTTCCGATTTCGATCCGGTGGTGGTTCCCTACCGCGGGAAAGTTTACAGTGTCTTGGGCAATATGAGTTACGCGTTGAACGACAAAACCGACTTGCGCGTCAATTACGCCTTTTCCCGCGCGGATTATCGGCAACAGAATGATGCCGCGGGTCTGCCGCAGGGCATTGTTTATCGCCGGCACGGCGCCACGGCCAGCCTGACGCGGCGGCTGTTGAAAAACATGAGCGGCACGGTGCAATACGGCTTCTTCTACTACACCGAGCCAACCTCCGGCGGAGCGAACAATTACAAAGCCCACGCCGTTCTCGCAACGATCTCGATCCGTTTGCCTTGATCCTGGAGAAAATGACATTGACACGGCTGGTCCGGGGTTGTTCGCTGCGACGCGCGAATGATCGATGGTTGTGCGGGCCTGCCGCCGGATTCCTTCTTTCAACCAACGAGGTATTTTGAGGGAACCAACTGGCGATTCAGGCCGTCTAACCTGCAAAAATCAAAATGAACTTGCGCATCCTGAGAATGGTTTCCGGTTTAGCGGTCGCTATCGTGATGCAGTTTCACTTCGGCAGCAAGGCGATCGGCGCCACAACGAATGTCGCCACCTCCGGCTTCTCGTTTGTGCCTAAGAGCGTGACGATCAACGTCGGAGACAGCGTGAAATGGTCCGGACTCGAGCCCGGATTTCATAACGTTCAAACGGACACGGACCCCTTTTGCGGTCCGCCCACGGGTACACTCACAACATGCACCCATACGTTTAATCAACCGGGCACGTACAATTATTACTGCGTGACACATCGTGGATTCGGTATGGTGGGCACCGTGATTGTCCAGGCAGTGTCCGGCGCGCCGCCCTCCGTGACCATCACCAATCCGGCGAATGGAGCGGTCTTTGCCGCGCCGGCCGACGTCACGATCCAGGCCAACGCCTCTGACACGGACGGCAACATCACGAGTGTTCAGTTTTTTACGAACATCAGCCGGGTGGGAGCTGATACGACGGCTCCATACAGCATCGTGGCCAGCAACCTGGCTGCGGGCAGCTACGCGCTCAGGGCCGTCGCCGCCGACAACAGCGGACTGAGCAGCACTTCGTCGGTCGTGAACATTTCAGTGGTGGCGCCCGCGGCCGTCACGCTCTCTTCGCCCGTTGTTTCCAATGGCCAGTTCCAATTCACGTACAGCGCAGACGCGGGACTTCGTTACGTGGTTGAAAACTCCTCCAACCTGGTGAACTGGTCCTCCCTCACGACCAACACCGCCTCAGGCAGCACGGTGCTCTATGGCGAAGCGTTCGATGTAAATGTGCTGCGATTTTACCGTGTGGGCCGCCTGCCCAATCCCTGATGGCCGCTTGACGCATCGGATTTCTCAAGAAAAACTGTTATCCATAGAATCGGACTGATCTCTCGCTAGCAAACATCGCAATGAGCAAAAGCCAATGAAGCACGAGGACGATTCCATCATCGAATACAGGTCAACCTTTACGCGGCGCCGGTTTCTAAGAAACTTCGTCGTGGGAACAGCGGTTTCCTCTTTCATGGGGAGGGGGTGGCTGGGAACCCTGGTGGCGGACTGCCAGCCTGTTCAGCCGGGTGCGGGCATTTTGCGCGTCAACGTCAGCGGTTTTGAAGCGTTGAAAAACGAGAATGGCTCGGTGCGTCTGGCGCTCAATGCCTTCACGCTGACCGGAACCTCAAACGCGTTTTATCCGGTGTTGGTGAATCGCGGGGCGAACAACCAGTTTTTTGCGCTCGACACGAGGTGCACGCACATGGGGTGCGTCGTTCCGCCTTTCAACGCAACGGCGGGCGCCAGCGT
>QHNT01000433.1 GCA_003218515.1 Verrucomicrobiota bacterium
GCGGGACTGGTGCTGACGGTGCTGACGATTATGGGCAGCTCGAACGCGGTGAACTTCACCGACGGACTGGACGGTCTGGCCATCGGCTGTACCTTGATTGTCGCAGCGGTGTTTCTCGTGTTCACGTACATCGCCGGAAATTTCAGATTCGCGGAATACCTGCAAGTCCCTTATGTCAACGGCGCGGGGGAATTGACCATCTTCTGCGCGGCGATGATCGGCGCGGGCCTAGGTTTCCTTTGGTTCAATTGTCATCCGGCGCAAATGTTCATGGGCGACACCGGTTCGCTCGCCTTGGGCGGCGTGCTGGGCATCATCGCAGTGCTGATCCATCAACCGCTGGTACTGGTGATTGCCGGCGGCGTGTTCGTGGCTGAGACGGTTTCGGTCATGTTGCAAACCGCGTGGTTCAAATACACCCGGCATCGCACCGGCACCGGGCAGCGGGTTTTCCTGATGGCGCCGCTGCATCACCATTTTGAGAAGAAGGGCTGGTACGAATCGCAAGTCGTCACGCGCTTCTACATTTTGTGCATCCTGTGCGCGGTGGTGGCTTTGAGCACGTTGAAATTGCGGTAAACATGCAAGGGCTGGCAAACAAACGGGTGTGGGTCATCGGGCTCGGGTTGAGCGGTCGCGCGGCAAGCGATTTGTTGCGCCAGCGTGGAGCGAGAGTGCTGGCGATTGACAGCGCCGACACGCCGCAACTGCGCCTGGAGACTGAGGCGCTGCGGACTTCCGGCGTGGACGTTCGGCTCGGCGTCAAAGAGCCGCCGAGTGACGCCGCGGATTTCGCCGTCGTCAGTCCCGGCGTGCCGAGCCGGTCGGCCCTGGTGCAACGACTCGTCCGGCGCAACATTCCGGTGATTGGTGAACTTGAATTGGGCTACCAACAGTCCCTCTGCCTGAACATTTCCATCGCCGGCACTAACGGCAAGACCACGACCACGGAACTGGTTGACCGCATCCTCAAACACGCTCACCGTAAAACCGTCGCGGCGGGTAACATCGGCCTCCCGGTGTGCGCCGTGGCCGATCAGACCAGAGACCTGGATTTTCTGACCCTCGAAGTCAGTTCCTTTCAGTTGGAGACGATTCAGTTCTTCCGGCCGGTCGTGGCGGTGCTGTTGAACATCACGCCCGACCATCTGGACCGTTATCCCAGCATGGCCGAGTACACGCGCGCCAAGGCCCGCCTGTTTATGAACCAACAGGCGTTCGACTGGGCGATTGTGCAGAGCGAGGCTCTGGCGCAGATGCGCTCTTTGAATCTCGAAATTCTGTCCAAGGTCATCACCTTCAGCGCAAATAATCACCACGCCGACATTTACCTCGACCGCGGCTTGCTTGTCAGCCGGCTGTCGGACTGGACCGGCCCTTTGCTCGACATGGACAAATGCAAATTGCGCGGGCCGCACAACGCCGAGAATTTAATGGCCGCGTTGGCGGTGGGACACGTCCTGCGCATCCCGCTGGAGGAAATGGCTGAGGCCCTGATGACTTACCAGCCGGCGCCGCATCGGTGCGAAGTGGTGGCCGAAATCGGCGGGGTCAAATTCGTCAATGACTCCAAGGCAACCAATGTTGACGCGTTGCAGAAGGCGCTGCTGGCAATGCCGGTCGCCAAAGCTGGCGAGCCGAACGTGCTGTTGATCGCCGGCGGACAGGACAAAGGCTTTGAATTCCACGACCTCGGACCGCTGCTGTCGCAGCGTGTGAAGCAGGCCTTTGTGCTCGGCGAAACGCGCGAAAAAATTCGCGCGGCGTGGAGCCTTTTTACTCCTTGCACAATCGTAAGCTCTTTGCTAGAAGCAGTGCAGCAGTCTGCTGCGAATGCTGTTTCTGGCGATGTAGTTTTACTTTCACCAGCCTGCTCCAGCTTTGACATGTTTCAGAATTATCAGCACCGGGGTGAGGTGTTTCGCCAGGCCGTTGAGCACCTGAAACAAACTGCCCGTCGTGGCGCCGCCGGCGCGAACGCCAGCACCGGTCCGCGCGAAACAAAAACCGCCGAACCGGTCCGACAGGAAAATTGAAGAAAACAATTTGCGTCGGCGTTTTTTGAGGAAAAACGCCGGCGCGAAGAGTAAACGGAACTATCAGTAGAAAGCGAAACAACGCCGCGACCAGCGCGATCATTCATTATGAATACTCCGAATCCTCTGATTCCCAAAGGCTCGCTGCTTGAGCAGACGGCCAAGGGCAAACCGCATCTTCGTGTCGCCTGCATCATTGTGGCCATTCATATGGTCTTCCTTGGCGGCCTGCTCATTCAGGGCTGCAAAAAGGAGGACCTCAACGCCAAGGCCAACCCGCTGACCAACGACAGCGCGTTGCCGCCGCTGGATCAGAGCAACCTCTACCCGACCAACGCCCCACAGCCGACGAACCTGCTGCCGCAGGACTTGACGCAGACGGGCGCTCCTCCGGCGGCGAACCCGACGCCCCAGAACCTCCCGCTCATGCCGCCACCGGTGGAATCGGCTGCTCCCGCAGCCACCCGCGAGTACGTCGTGGTCAAACACGATTCGTTTTCAACCATTGGCAAAAAATTCGGCGTCTCCTGGAACGCCATCGCCAAGGCCAATCCGGGCGTTGACTCCACCCGACTGAAAGTCGGCCAGAAACTGGTTGTGCCGGCTCCAGCATCAGCGACCATCGCCGCGGCCGCAGCAGGCAACTCCAGCGAGAATTCTTATGTCGTGAAGACCGGCGACACGCTGCACAAAATCGCCAGGGCCAACGGCACGAGCGTGAACGAGATCAAAGCGCTCAATGGCCTGAAGACCGACCGCATCAAGGTTGGTGACAAACTGAAGCTGCCGGCCTCGAAACCTGCGCCGGTGACGGCGACGCCGGGCGGCCCCGGCAATCTGTAGTTTCAGCCGGCAGTCACCGGTGACCTCGGCCCGGCGGCCGTTCGCGAAGAGAAATACTATTGCGCGGATGATTTATCAGCGATGAAATACGCCACCACAATCCTGGTGTTTTGCGTCGCGGCGCTGCTCTCACTGGGACTGGTGATGCTCTACAGCTCCAGCATGAGCCAGTCGGGCGCAACCTATCCGGTCGCCCAAGTGATCTGGTGCGGGCTGGGACTACTGGCGGCGGGCGGCGTCGCTTGTGTCGATTACCGGCACCTCAAGAAGATTTCTCTTCCCCTGTTCCTGCTTGCCATTGCCCTGCTCGTTCTGGTGCTGGTTCCCAGCAGCGTCAGCGTCAAGGCCGGTGGTGCCCGACGCTGGCTCAATATCGCCCACCAGAGTTTCCAACCGTCCGTCGAACCCGACTGGGGCACGGCCTTGCTCCTCGCGACGGTGAGCAGCATCATGTTGCTCGTGGCCGGAGTTCGCTGGCGCCATTTCTTTCCGCCGTTCATGATTGGCGCCGCGACCTTCATGATCTTTTTGCTGAATAATCCCGTGCGGATGAAACGCATATTGAGCTGGATGAATCCCGAACAGACCAAGGAGGGCGTCGGCTATCAAGCCTGGCAGGCGACGCTCGCCCTCGGTTCCGGCGGCTGGACCGGGCTGGGTTTGGGCAATGGCCGGCAAAAATTCGGTTACCTGCCGGAGCATCAGACCGATTTCATCCTCGCAAATATCGGGGAAGAACTCGGTTTGATCGCCACGCTCGGTGTGGTGGCCGCGTTCGTCGCGCTGCTGATCTGCGGCATTTACATTGCCTGGCATTCGCGCGACACGTTCGGGCTGCTGCTGGCGACCGGACTGACTTTTTTGATCGCTTTGCAGGCGTTCATCAACATCGGCGTCGTGACCAGCGCGTTGCCGAACAAGGGCCTGCCGCTGCCGTTTATCAGCCGCGGCGGCTCGAATCTTTGTTTGGTGCTGGTTTGCGTCGGCCTGCTGCTCAGCGTCGCCCGTCGCGCGGCCGACCATCGCAGCGCCGCGCGGCACCCCAGCGAGGTTGAAGAAACAGCCATTCCACAGACCGCTTGATGCAGTCCGCCCAGACAGTTCCATTGGTCGCCATCGCGTGTGGTGGCACAGGCGGGCATCTGTTCCCTGGTCTCGCCGTCGCTGAAGTGCTCGCGCGCAGCGGCTGCGCCCTTTCGCTGATCATCTCGCCCAAGGAAGTGGACCAACACGCCGTCAAGGCGGCGGTCGGCATGGAAATTGTCACTCTGTCAGCCGTCGGACTGGTCAACGGACAAATCAGCGCGTTCGTGCGCGGCTTCTGGCAGTCGTATCTCGCGGCGAAACAAATGTTCAAAGCGCGTCCCCCCCAGGCCGTGCTGGCCATGGGCGGTTTCACCAGCGCGCCGCCGATTCTCGCGGGACGCAAAGCCGACGCAGCGACGTTCCTCCACGAGTCGAATTCCATTCCCGGCCGGGCGAATCGCTGGCTCGCGCCCTTTGTCCGCGCCGCCTTTGTCGGATTTCCCACCGCGGCGCGGCGGTTAAGATGCCTGACAGTGAAGGTGACTGGCACGCCTGTGCGACCGCAATTCCATCCGATGGACGCGGGTGCCTGCCGCGTCGCGCTCGGACTCGACGCCAATCGACCGGTCTTGCTCGTTGTGGGCGGCAGCCAGGGCGCGCGCGGCGTGAACCAACTGCTGACCCAAGCGCTGCCGCTCCTGGCCGGACAGTTGCCCGAGCTGCAATTCCTGCATCTGACGGGCGCCGGTGATTTCGACAAAGTCCGTGATGCGTATGTCGCGCAAAAACTCAAAGCCATTGTCCGGCCGTTCCTGAGCGAAATGGAACTCGCGCTTGGCGCTGCCACCGCAGCCGTCAGCCGCGCAGGCGCGTCGTCGCTGGCGGAAATCGCGGCGATGCGCGTGCCCGCGGTTTTGATTCCGTATCCTTCGGCGTCAGACAACCACCAGTTTTACAACGCCTGGGCCTTCGTCGAGAGCGGCGCGGCGCGGATGCTGGAGCAGGAGAAAGCCACACCGGAGATCCTGGTCGGGATGGTAAAAGGATTGATTGCGAAACCCGACCAAACCGCAGCCATGAAAGAGGCTTTGGCCAGATGGCATCAGCCCAACGCCGCCGAACAAATCGCCGGACAAATGATCGAGGCGATGGCTCGCAACGGAGTGCGCCTTGCCCCGTTGCTGAAGCAGGGCGAACCGCCCGGCGCCCGGCCGGTTGGTCCTGGAGTGGAAATTCAAACCGCGCGCGTGGCGTGAATCCGCTGAATCCCGTTCAAGTGAGCGACCTGCTGGAAGCGGCGGGACAGGGCAGCGTGGT
>QHNT01000434.1 GCA_003218515.1 Verrucomicrobiota bacterium
CCTGGTGGTTCGCGCTGCCGTCAGCCCCAGCACGCTCTACAAGCCGATCGGTCAGGCCCTCAAAGCGGCCGGCGCTGACCCATCGATGCCGAGGTTCTTCAACCCACAGGAGGTGTTGCGAGCCGGCATGGCTGGTCATCGGACGGTGATGCTTTATCTGAGCATTTTTGCCGGGGTGGGTTTGTTGCTGGCCGCCGTTGGCCTGTATGGCGTGCTGGCCTACAGTGTGGCGCGACGCACACGCGAGGTTGGCATCCGGATGGCGCTGGGCGCACAGATCGCCGACGTGATGCGGCTGGTCCTGGGCCAAGGCCTGGTGCTTGTAGCGGTGGGCGGCGTGATTGGGATAGCCGTTGCGCTGGCGACCGGGCGGATCTTGCGCGCCTACAACTTCGGCGTCAGCAACACCGATTTCTCGTATTTGCTCGTACACTACGGCCAGCCGGACTTGCGCGTGTACGGCTTCGGCGTCAGTTTGACCGATCCCGTGACCTTCATTGCTGTCGGATTGTTGCTTGCGGCAGTGGCCCTGGTTGCTTGCTGGCTCCCGGCGCGACGAGCGACACGAGTAAATCCGACGGAAGCGCTGAGATATGAGTGACCCGAACGCGGAGCGCGGAATGCGGAACCCGGAATGAAAGCAAATGTCAACGGACCACTGGCAACCAGCAACTGACAACTGACTACTGACAACTGACTACTGACAACTGACTACTGACAACTGACTACTGACAACGGACCCATGACAAGAGACGACGCTTTGATCAAACTCGAAGGCATCACCAAGGTCTTCTACACAGACGAGGTCGAGACCCACGCGCTTTCCAGCATTCACCTGGAGATCAAGAAGGGCGAATACGTCTCGATTGCCGGACCGTCCGGCTGCGGCAAATCGACTCCGAAAACGGCGAGGCGGTGATGGACCTCTTGCGCGACCTCCATCGCGAACGCGCGACGATCTGCATGGTCATGCACGATCCGCGGTTCGCCCGATACGCCGAGCGGAGCGTGCATCTGTTCGACGGCCGGATGTGGAAGAAAGTCTTGAATCGGTCAGCGCTCAGTAGTCAGTAGTAAATTGTGTGGCCGCTATTAGCCGCAAAGAACACAGAAGATCGCAAAGATGTCTGTTCCCTTGTGTTCTTTTGCGGCTGCAGTTTTATTCAATTTGCTCTAGCGGAAAGTCCTGAGCTCGCCTATTTGCGCCCACTGAAATAAGAATGCGGCTTATTTCAGTTCTTGCGTTGAAAATGAAACTCATGCGTTTTCCACTCCCCGTCCACGGTGAAGATATGATAATTGAAGCGCATGGACGCTCAGTGCACGAAGATGAATCAACGTTGCGAAATACGCTCGCTCAATCCCGGACGAAATGTCGCTGGAATTCGCCGCGCCTGCGCGCATCGCTTCGTTCACGTCAGGGGAGGCCGCGCATGAGCAAGCTCAGGGTTTTCATCAGTTCCGTCCAAAAGGAACTGGAAAACGAACGCCTCGCGGTACTGTCGCTCATCTCGACAGACGCATTCCTTCAAGTCCATTGCGAACCGGTGCTTTACGAGTTTGAACCTGCCTCGCCCGAGAAGGCCGCCGAGGAATGTCTCGCTCTCCTTGGCAACTGCGACATCTGTCTGACTATCATCTGGAAGGAATACGGCCACGCCATTGGCGGGGTCTCCATTATGCGGCAGGAGTATCGTCTGGCTCGAAGCAAGATGCTTCCCGTGCTGGCTTTCATCAAAGGCGACGCGGCGCTCCCGCGCGAGCAGGGAACAGCCGACTTCATCAGGGAAATCGCCAAGGACGGGCTGAAGTACAAACGCTTCGACAATTTGCTCCAACTGCTCAAGGAAGTTCGCGCCTCCCTGTTGAAGATTCTGAAGGAGCGGTTCTCCATTGAGCCGACTTCGGACGAAAACGAAATTGCCGAACAAACGATCAAAGCCACGTCCGATTTCGAGCGTCAGCCTCTTAAACGTCTCCGCTGGGAAGACCTCGACCACGAAACCGCAAGACGGTTGGTCGCCGCCGTGTTTCCCCACTGCCGGATATTGGCCGACGTTTATCGCGGCGGCGAACCGCACGGCGACCCGGCGGATCATACTGATATTCGCGAGCCTATGCCGCTGGCTATTGAGAAGGCGATTGCCTTCATTGATCGCAATACCCGTCATCCCATCCGTGTTGTGGGTCTTAACCGGGTCCGCCTCGACGAGTACCCGCCGGAAGCCCTGCGCGAAGCTTTAGTCAACGCCGTCGCTCATCGCGATTACGAGGACGGTTCGCGCAAGATCATGCTGGAGGTCTTTTCCGACCGTGTTGTGGTCTCGAGTCCGGGCCTGCCGCCACCACCGCTCACTCTGCAAAAACTCCGCACGGGCAAGTACCGGCCCTGTTCCCGCAACCCAATCCTGGCTCAATGTCTCTCGTTCTTTCACCGCATCGAGGAACGCGGCAGCGGCTTCCGCCGGATGCGCGACCAGATGATTGATCACGGCCTGGATCAACCCCGGCTGGCAACGGACACCGGCTATTTCCAGGTCATCTTTTCCGGGCCGGGAAACGATTTGAAGCGGCTCCGTGTCCCTGCCGGCCAGACCGGAGAAATCGTGCGCCCGTCCGTGCAGGAGCAATTGACCGAGCGGCAGCGCGAGATGGTCGCCATGCTTGTCCGGGGAGAAGAACTCACCAGCAAAAGCTGCCAACGCAAATTCAAAGTGTCCGGCCCTGCTGTTTACGCCGACTTTGAAACTCTGCTTCGGCTCGGCCTGGCGCGGCGAATTGGCGCTGGCCGCTCCACCCGCTATGTCCTCCAGGCCCGGTCAAATCGTTAAGAAATCATTAAGTGAAATTCTCAAATCATTAACCCCCTTGAAGATTGGCACTCGTTATTGCGGGCGCGCTGCGGGTGGCTCCCAATCACGATGCCAGTAGTAATTCCAGAGGTTTTCAAGTTTCGCCAATTCAACATGGCCATCCGCCAGACCCATGTTAATCGCTCCGGGCAGTTTTTGACCGGGAGCAATATTGCGTGGCGCGCGGGCAGCACTGCGACCACCGTGCCGCGCAATGGTGCAACGACCCATAGAATCGGTGGGCACAGCGAATGGAATGCCGGCATAAAGGTCACGGCTGGGTCGGTCGATTTCCAGGGGCCAGAGATCCACCCAGTTTGCATCCAAAAAAACCGGGGTCTGCGCCGGTTTCTGGATGCTTGTCTCTGTCACAAAGAGGAGTTGGTGCCTGGGGTCATCCGGGTCGGGAAAATGCATATCCGAGTAAAGCCAGCCGTTATATGCATAGCTGCCAAAGAGCATCGTTTTCTGATCTGCTGTCCACCGCACCCAAGCCTGGTCCGCGAAGCCTTGCCCGTTGCCACTGGCAGGAGGCGGCTTCTTTAAGGGAGCGGAAGGACAGACTCCCACATTATTCCCGTTGCCAGAAAGCGCCAGAGTGCCCATCCATGCCCCACCGCCCAGGTAGTTGGGATCGCGGTAAGCCGGATTCTTTGAGTTGTCATTGGAGTAGATGAAGCCGGCGAGGGTTAACTGTTTGACGTTGCTCAGGGACTTGATTTGTTGCGCTCTCAACTTTGCTCCGCTCAAGACCGGCAATAACAACGCGGCGAGGATGGCGATGATGGCAATGACGACCAACAGTTCGACCAGGGTGAAGGCGGAGTGAATTGGATGCCTGGTCGTCATTGTAATCCCGGACGCTTCGCCGGTGACTGATATTCACGATGCCAGAAACCTGCGCCAGTTCATTGACCACGTTCGCGGATGAGACGATTAGCATTACCAGGGATTCCCCCGCCCGTGCTGCCGTCGCGCGTCTTTCCGTTTGAGGTCACTGGGGTACATCATACAATTTCCGTTAAAATTGTTCGCGAAGCGCGCAAGAGACAAATCCAGTGTGTTTTTCTCACCTCCAGCATTTCGACGGGTTCGCGGCCTGGCAAACGGGCTCGGAGTGTGGGAGGAATCATAAAGAACCTTCAATTCTTTGGCCGCTCACTCTTGAGCCGTGGCTGAGTGTAGAATGTAGCGTGCACGTTCGGGACAACAGCAACAGTCACCTTGGTGGGTTTGAAAACCATTGTTAAAACATTTCCTCTATGGGCCATAAAGCTTCCCTTTCGGAAGCCATATTGATTCCAACTGCCACTTGCATCGTAAGCGTTTCCACCCTCATCATCCGCCGCATTTATAAACCTCAGACCGAGATTGGGTCGATTCGTCGGAATACTCGCGTCCATCCAATATCCGTCCCAGGAAACAGTCACAGGCACGTTCATGACGAAATCGGCTTCGAGCTTCCAAACATACCTCGGGTCAAGGCTCCGATGGGCCGCCAAAAGATCCCAATTGCCGCTGGCATCCTCCGCTTGCACATAGGCCGCCGCCCAGTTGGTCAGCAACACTCCATTGGACCGCACCTCGAAAGGCGTGGAGACGACGTGATTCCAAATGTCGTGCGCCTTGTAGGGAATCGTCTCGACGCTAACATCCCGCAACACCAAATCCAAACCGCCGATCGACTTGGTATTCGGGGCGGAACCCGCCACCCAAGGTTGGATGGTCGGGCGGACCGGGTTCCTGATCTTGAGTTCCGCAACTGGTTGCCACGGCCCGCCTTGGTCCTTGGTCCCGCGCCTTTCGACACGGAACCCGAGCCATTGAGAGTCGCGGGGAAAGCGGTTGCTAACAATATAGCCGTAATAGCCATCCGGGTAGGACTGGAACTGGTTTCCGCTCAATTCCTGGACAAATTCGATTCCGCTTTCTCCATAAAGGACGAATCGGAATTGACGATAAAACGCGGGCTTTACCAATGGATGGCTGGCCGCATTGGGGCCACTGAGCTGGAATTCGGCGACCAACAAACTCCTGCCTCCCCAATCAAAGTTCAAGACAGACCGGCGATCCAGATTAAGCGTGAGCAGGTGCACGCCTTTCGAAGGAACGAGATTGCCAAGGAGCTTCGCCAATCTCGTTCCATGGGCGATTTTCACCTTCGAATCCACCAGCACGCGATTGAGCAGCAGCACTGAACCGTCCTCCAGGCGCTGACGCCGGCTCGCTTCCGGGGGTGATGCCACATCGTTAAGGACGACTGCGGTGGTGCCGGTGGCCAGGATAACACCGGCGACAACGAGGGTGGTTTTTGCTTTCGTCCACGCCATAAGTTTCAATGCTCCTTTGATGAGGATTAAGGTTGAACCGCTGGCTGCCGCGCCTTTGGCAATCGCCACGGCAGTCACGGACTTTGCCAGCACCATGGGCGCGCCTTGAATGGAATTGGCGGAAATCGCTCCGGCAATAATGGCTGTGGTCGAAACCACGCCGCGTTTCGTAAAAAACTTCCGCAGCTTTTCCAACGCGCGGTTCACGCGCATCTTCGCCGCGTCTTCAGTTGCGCCGAGTGCCGCACCAACTTCTTTGAAGTTTTTGCCTTCAAAAAAACGCAGCACGACGGCGTCGTGATCTTTTTGTCCGAGTTGTTCCATCGCCCCGTCCAGCAACGGAGCGATGAGCGGCCAGGCAGAGGGTTCGGACTCGTTCAAAATGGATTGCAAGTGAGCCTCCTGTTCGCGGCGTTGCCGCCGCTGTTGAATGGTCAGCGCATTGGCGGAGGCGTATCGCGCCGTGCGGCAAAGCCAGCCGGGCAAAATAGTCTTCGGGCCAAGCGACGCCGCCTTGCGCGCCAGAATGATGAAAACCGCCTGCGTGATTTCTTCCGCCAGATGCGGGTCGCGCACCTGCCGCAGCGCTACGGAATAAACCAGATTGATGTGCCGAGCTACCAGTGTGGCAAAGGCGTCCTCGGAATTGCGCCGGGCATACTCCCGCAGCAGAACCATGTCATCGGTCGGCATCTTGCCCTGTACATTTACGCCGCCGTGAAAAGGTAACAGATTATTTTTAAGGCTGACTGATAGGAAATTGCTCTTCACGCGCCGCCGGTTTATTGAGGCAGCGTTGAAGGGTTGAACCGTTAAATCCTTGAATCGTTAAATCGTCACGACGTTAAACCAAGTGAGTAATCGGTGGCCGAAAGATGCTGGTAGCAGCCGAGGTAACGAGGCTCATTTCAAAGCCCGGAATCCGAAATCCGAACTCGCCAGAGCCTCCTACTCCGAAAATGGGATTGGAGGAAACGCTCGCCCTCACCCCGGCCCCACTGCCATTGAATTAGGCGCATGTTGTTCAAAACACGATTTTTTTGACCCGCCTCTGAAAATGATACGAACGATACAGCGACAACTTAGGCCTGGGCGGTTTGCGCTCGGGCCGCACGGCGACAGCAGCGCCCAGGAACATACGCTGGAGCTTTTCAACTACCTGCTCGACCGGAAGCTCGCTGTAAAGCAGATCCAGCAACTGGTCTTTCAAGGCGTGATAAGCTACCGCGCGGTTCACCTGCTTGGGATGTTTGTCCCCAGCGCTCTGCTCCCTCAGAACTTGCCCCGCCGACTGCGTCAGCACGCTCTCCACATTGCACAAGAACAGCGTCGCAAAAAAATCCTGACGCACCGCTTCGGTTGTCTGTCCGCTAAAATTCTCCAAATCCAACCGACCCTTCATCATTGCGTAAAAGGTTTCGTGATTCCATCGGTAGTGATAGACGATCAGAAACTCCTCGCTCGGATACCGCTGCTCATCCAGCAGCGAGGTGGCCAAGACCTCCAGTTCGCCGCTGGGCAGCCGTACACTGACAAAACGCACCGTCAATTCCAACGGCAAGCCCAGTCCTCTCAACTGCGCTCTCTGATCGGCCGGCCCCAGCAACCTCACCGTCTTGCTGCGACCGGCTCGATTCATGCGAAACAGTTCCTGCGCCGCAGCAAACGAACCGCTCGAACAACGCGAAATGTAGTCCAAAGCCAGATGATGATGCCAAGCCAAATAGGCATAGCCCGTGAAGCCTCGATCATTCACCAGCACATCTCCCGGCTGGCCCAGGGGCAATTGCTTAATGGCCAACTCGACCTCGCCCAGCCGACTGGATTCCAAGCGCCCATCCAGTCCGATCCGGTTCAGTAAATCATAGAGCACCGACATCCGAGCTTGGGGGTACGTCGTCCCCGTGTGCCCCAGCTGATTACTGACTTCTACCGCACCAAACTCTTCCAACAATTCCCGACTCTGAGGCAAGCGCAGCAACGAACTGTCTACGCCCAGCAACCGGTGACCCCGCCAGCGGCGCGACTTGGGCTCCTGCTCCGGTCCATAGACCGCGGGCAACACCGTCGATTGGTTCAGTTCAATAAAAGCCGTGTGTTTGAGCTTGGCGCGTGCGTGGGTAAAGGCTCCAGCCGTCACCGGCTCAAACAGCTGGCCGCCCGTCAACTCGTTCAAAAACTCATGCAGATGGCGTTGGATCGATTTGACGGTCTTTTGCAAGACAAACAGCATGACGATGGGAAAGGTCAGTTGCCGTTGTCGTGTGAAGTCTTCGGGGCGCACGCGATGGCGCGCGCTGAACTGCACATCGCAAAGTTGCTGCCGCAGTTTCTCGATAAAACCAATGACATGAGCGGGAATGCTTTCAATAATTGTGCGCATCCCCATTCTAAATAGCCAATGTATTTACTTTGTACATTCAAAAATGATTCGAAATGCACATCGACTCCTTAATTCAATGG
>QHNT01000437.1 GCA_003218515.1 Verrucomicrobiota bacterium
CCTACAAAAACGGACCTGGTGACAGTCGGTCTGAGCGGTCGTGAGGCTTTGGGTTCGTGCGCTTGAGTGGTCTCGGTTGTTTTGGGTCCGGGCTGGCTTCGGTCCGGAAAAAGCGGCGGCAAAAAGGCGAAGATCATCACCAGGGCGGACAGTCCCACGCCAACGCCCACCAGCGATCCGAGTTGGGCCAATCCGGGCAGGCCGCCGAAATTCAAGACCAGAAACGCGGTGATGGTCGTGACCGCCGCCCAGAAAATGCTCGGCGCAATCGCGCGGCGGATTTCCGGCACGGACAGGTCGGGATGCGCCAGAGCTTCCTGGTAATGCACCACGGCATAGTCCACCGCCAGGCCAAGCAGGATGGCGGCGAACCCCATGCTGACGACGTTGACCATGCCGAAGATCAGGCCGCCCAGGGCAAGCGTGCCGGCCAGGATCAGCGCCAGCAAAGTGAGCAGCCACAGCATGGGCCGCCAGCGTCGATGCGCCAGCCAGAACAACATCGCGATGATCAGCGAGGTGCCGCCGACCGAGGTCGTGACATCGCGTTCCATGCCACCGGCGATCTCGGTGACGAAGGCCGGGCGCCCGGTGTAGCCGATGGCGACGCCGTCTGACGACCGGCGCGCGGGCGGTACCGCTTCGTTCACCGTTCGCCTGACCGCTTGGAGCCAATGCGCGCATTCGCGGTAGCTCGCCAGCTCGCTGGGCGCTTTGACAAAGAGGAGACGAAATGTGCCATCGACCGAAGTGAACATCTCCTGTCCCTCGCCAAAATGAGGGGCGGAACCCGTCGCGCCTTCGGGGAGGCTGGTGAGCCCGAAGGGGTCGTAGCTGAGCCGCGCGAGGTCGCCGGGCGACAGGGACGTGGCCAGTGCGTCGCGCGCGGTCGTCAGCAACGAATTGAGGTTCGTGGCCGCGAGACGGTTGGTCAGTTGACCAAAAGCTTCCGGCGGTTGATTGAGCCACAGGTAGGCGATCAGTTCGGCGGCTCGCGCGGGATGTTCGAGCCACGGGGCCTGCCAGGTGACTTCGGCGACGAGATTGGTTTCGCGACGCAGGCGCTCGGCGATGGCGCGCGCGGCGCTCTCAGTCGTTTCGCTGTCGGCGGTGTGAACGTAGAGAATCAACTCCCGCGCGTCGCCAAAATGCTGCTGGTAGATTTTCAGGCCCTGCACAGCGGGCGCGTCGGCCGGCAGGAGGTTGAGCACTTCAACATCAAATCGAAGACGCGCAAGTCCCAGTGCAATTGGAATCGGCAGCACGAACCAGAGCCAGCGACGCGAAGAGCTCATGGGCATGGAGTCAAATAGCCTTCCAGCATTTCGCCGGTGACGTTGTTTTCCAGACGCCAATGACCGTCGTCGCACGGATGCCAACGCCATTTAGCCGACGGCACGATGTCACGGAAACAACGCAGGAGTTGCAGCCAGGCCAGTCGCTCCGGCGGTTGGCCTGGACCGGACCAGGATTTGCCTTCTGCGACAAATTGAATTTGCCACGCGTCGGGGGTGGTTTGAGCCACAATCAATGGCAGGGGTGTCTTGGTAAATTGGAGCAAACCGCGTCCGTCGAGGTAAGTGGCGATGAACAGTTCCCCTGCGATTTCAGGCGCGTCGTGCTTCGATCTCCAGACGGCCTGGCCACGTTGAACGCGCCAGCCAGCCTCAGCGAGATTTACTGCCGGAAGCGGGGGCACCGTGCGACACGAACACAACGGGTAAAGCGCAAGCGAGATGGTGAAAAGGAGGACAATATCCCGCTGCCCGAAAAAAATCTCTTTGCGCATGGCCCGGCCGACCGAACCTGTTTCACAAAACTGCACGGCAATCAAGCGCGAAACTTCTGCGCAGCCAGTGTATGTTTGCAGGAAGGGCCAAGTCGAGAATATACCGACGAGCGGGAGGAGGCTGAAGGGGCGGACCCGGTTTGTTCGGGCGCATCTCTGCTACCACGATCGTGGAAGGCCCCCGCTCCCTCTCCCTGCGAGGCACGAGCGGGGAGAGGGCTGGGGAGAGGGGCAAGTTCCATCGAATTGGCCCGACTAATTGGAATCCCCTCTCGCTTACCCTCTCCCCACTCCTCCGTCGTGGGGAGAGGGAATCGACCAGCGGCATGGTGGTGTCAAGCACTACGACCCTATCGAGTCCGGTCTGCAAGATTTACGAAGACCCCTCATCCCCGTCTCTCTCCCCATCCGATGGGGAGAGGGTGGCCTTCAGGCCGGGTGAGGGGAATACATGTGTCACATGAGCAGGACGAGTTTAAGGCGGCGGACCTTTGTTTGTCTGCAGCGCGTCCTGTTCACCACTGGTCCGACGCCGTTTTGTCCTGGGCCGGATGCAGACCGAAGCGATTGAGTTTCTCGCGCATGGTGAGGCGGGAAACGCCGAGCCACCGGGCGGCTTTGGCTTGATTGCCATGAGCAAGGTTGATGGCCCGCCCGAAAAGCTCGCGCTCCAGCTGTTCGATGGCCCGGGTGTAAATGCGGCCATCTTTGCCGTTTTGGGCATTGGCGAGCAGGTCGGTAACGTAACCGGTCAAAGCTTGATCCGTGCCCGGCAGGGACTGAGCGGTTCGTGCCAGGACTTGTCGGATGTGGTCCGCGCCGATTACGTAGCCGCGAGCCAACAGCAAGGTCTGTCGCACGACGTTTTCCAACTCGCGAACGTTGCCGGGCCAGGGCTGGCTTTGCAGCAGTTGCACGGCTTCGGCCTGAATCGAGGCCTGCGGGATACCCAATTCCACGCTGTAACGTTGGATGAAATATTTGACCAGAATCGGAATATCCTCCGGTCGCAGGCGTAAGGAGGGAACAGCTATAATCACAACGCTGAGGCGATAAAAGAGGTCCTCGCGGAAAAGTTTCTCTTTGATGGCCGTCTCCAAATCGCGATGAGTGGCGGCGATAACGCGGACGTTGACGGAAATCGTCTCTTTGCCGCCCAGCCGCTGGATGCATTTTTCCTGCAGAACGCGCAACAGCTTGGCTTGAGTGCTCAGGCTTAAATCGCCGATTTCATCGAGGAACAATGTGCCGCCGTTGGCTTGCTCAAAGCGGCCGATGCGCCGCATGTCCGCGCCGGTGAAAGCGCCGCGTTCGTGGCCGAACAATTCACTTTCGAGCAGGGTTTCCGGTATGGCGGCGCAGTTGACGGCGACGAACGGCGCGTTGGCCCGGTCGCTGTACTGATAGAGTGCTCGAG
>QHNT01000438.1 GCA_003218515.1 Verrucomicrobiota bacterium
CTGTATTGCCCGAAGTGCAAACGCGCCCAGCCGGTGCGCGAAAAACTGCTGCTCGTCCTGCCCGCCGGTGAACTGCACGAATTTCTTTGCACCGGCTGCGGCACTTCGCTCGCCAAACGGACGGTGTCCGGTCCGGTCACAAAGGTTGCGGCGTCCGCATCGCCGCGGACCGGTGCGGGCCGGGGCCGATTGTTGAATTAATACTTAGATTGAAAAACCCGCGTTGCGCTCGAACAAGACTGACCCATTATTCGCCTCGCATTTTTTTCTTTTGCGTTTCGCCCTTTTCCTTTTGCCTGTTGTTCATGTCGCCGCTGCGAATCATCTTCTTCGGCACTGCGGAACTGGCCTGCCCCAGTTTGTCCGCGCTGGCGCAAACACCTGCAGTTGAGGTCGCGGCGGTCGTCACGCAGCCTGACCGGCCCCAAGGTCGCAAGCTGAATCTGCAGCCTTCATCGGTGAAAATCCTCGCGACGCAAAAAAAGCTTCCCGTCCTCCAACCCGGACGCGCCCGCGACGAAGGATTCCTTCAGGAACTGGCGCAGCTTCGACCCGACCTGATTGTGGTAGCCGCTTACGGCCAGATCCTGCCGCGACAAATCCTCGAACTGCCGCGCTTCGGCTGCCTGAACGTTCACGCCTCGCTTCTGCCGAAATACCGCGGCGCCGCGCCGATTCAGTGGGCGATCCTGAACGACGAGCGCGAGACCGGCGTCACCATCATGAAAATGGACGAAGGCCTCGACACCGGCGACACCCTCAGCCAGCAAAGCACGCCTATCGGCGCCGATGATGACGCGCAAACGTTGCATCACCGGCTGGGCGCCCTCGGCGCGGATCTGTTGGTCAAAACGATCCCCGATCACGTGGCTGACAAAATCGTGGCCCGCAAACAACCGGACGAAGGCGCCAGTTACGCGCGCAAGCTCACGAAGGAAGACGGTCGTTTGGACTGGACCCAGCCGGCGCGCAGCGTGTGGAACCGCGTTCGCGCCTTAGTGCCCTGGCCCGGCGCATACACTTTTCTGTCCGGAGAACCCGGATCGCAGTTGCTCAAGATCTGGCAGTCGGAGGTCGCGGAACAGAGTTCCGGCGCGCCGGGTGAGATTCTTGACGTGGGAAAGAACGGCATCGTGGTCGCTTGCGGGCAGCAATCCTTGCGCATTCTCGTTCTTCAGCGCGAAGGCGGCAGACGGCTGAATGCGCCGGAGTTTCTGGCCGGGCATCCCCTGAGGCCCGGCCAGCGACTCAAGTGACCGGAAGACAGGCTCGTTAATTCGTAAATGGTTGATTCAGAAAACTCAATCTGAGAATCATCCGTTGGCATGTTGAAACATTGTTCCTTCGCGGTCGCGCTGCTTCTGGCGACGCTGCCTTTGTCCGCCACGGAAACGGATCGCGTTCAAAGCGCTCCGGACTGGCTCACGAAACCACTTTCGCTTCCTGAGTGCATTGACCTGGCGCTGAAACAGAACAGCGCGATCCTCAAAGGCAAAAGCGATCTGGAAGCGGCCTATGGCGTCGTCGTGCAGACGCGCGCCATCGCGATTCCCAAGCTGCGCGCCACGGGCAATTACCAGTTCAATAACGCGATTGAAAACCTCCAACTTCCGCCGCCCGCGCCGTCGGTGACGTTCCAGCAGGACCAAAGCTGGTCAGCCGGCATCCGTCTGGTTCAGGCGGTCTTTGAGGGGGGGCGCATCCGGTCGTCGTTGAAATCGGCCCGATTGACCAAAGAGCAGGCCATTTACAACTACCAGACCGTGATCGCCGACACGCTGACCGAAGTGCGCGTTGCCTATTACGACATCCTGATGGCGGCGGAGCAAATCGTCGTGGAGGAAGCCTCGGTCAAGCTCCTGACCCAGGAGCTTGGAGACACCACCCGGCGGTTCGAAGCCGGCACGGTGCCGCGCTTCAATGTGCTCCGCGCTGAAGTTGAGCTGGCAAACGCGCGGCCACGACTCATTCGCGCGAAGAACACTCATCGTATCGCAAAAAGCAATCTGGCCAATTTGCTCGGCTACAATTTGCCGAAGGAAGTCTGGGAAGACATCCCGCTGCAACTCGCCGACAAAATCGAGGCTGGGCCTTACGAAATCCAACTGCCTGACGCCATCGGGCAGGCGATGGAAAAACGGCCCGAACTCGCCGCGCTGCGCAAAGCCGAATTAACGAGGAAGGAAGGCATTACTTCCGCGCGCAGCATGTATCGGCCGAGCGTCCAGGCCTTCGGCGGTTACGGCTGGCGCAGCTCGCAGTTCAGCGACGATCCGGGCCGCGACGTTTCCGGGTGGAACGCGGGCCTGCAGTTGAACTGGGACATTTTCGATGGCTTACTTACGAGAGGCAAAGTGGACGAAGCGAAAGCTCTCGATAAAAAGGCTGAATATGATGTCGAGGACGCGTCACGCCGCATCGAATTGGAAGTGCGCACCGCCTACTCGAATTTTATCGAAGCCAAAGAAGTGTTGGAATCGCAAAAGAAAGTCGTGGAGCAAGCCGAGGAGGCGTTGCGTCTGGCCAATGCGCGCGCCGACGCCGGCACAGGCACGCAACTCGACGTGCTCAGCGCGCAGACGGCCTTGACCGAAGCGCGTTCGACCCAGGTCCAGGCATTGCACGATTATGCGGTGGCCCGCGCCCGGCTTGAGCGGGCCATCGGCAACAGTGCGCCGCAAAGCATCGCGGAAAAATGAGCAAGGGGCGTCTCCCCTGGTCCAACTTCTGCCATGCGAATAGAACGGAGTCCGCGTTGAACAGATGAAAAAACCGTCATTGCTGATTCTTTTTCTCGCGGTGTTCATTGATCTGGTCGGATTCGGCATCGTGTTGCCGCTGCTGCCGATCTACAGCAAGAGTTTCGGCGCCACCGGGCCGTTGATCGGTCTCATCATGGCCTCCTACTCGATGATGCAGTTTGTCTGCACAC
>QHNT01000465.1 GCA_003218515.1 Verrucomicrobiota bacterium
AACACCTGGCTCCTGGAGGGCACCGACGGCGACGGCAAAGCCGACAAGCAGGAAAAGCTCTATGGGCCGTTCGGCTGGGAACGCGACACGCACGGGATGAATTCCTCATTCACGCGCGGCTTCGATGGCTGGCTCTACGCGACGCACGGCTACAACAACAACACCGACGTGCGCGGGCGCGACGGCCACGAAGTCAAAATGAACTCCGGCAACACCTATCGCATCCGGCTCGATGGCTCGCGCATCGAGCAGAACACCTGGGGTCAGGTCAACCCGTTCGGCCTTTGCTTCGACGCGCTCGGCAATCTTTACTCCGCCGATTGCCACAGCGAACCGGTCTATCAACTGCTGCGCGACGGTTATTATCCGAGCTTCGGCAAGCCGCACGACGGTCTCGGCTTCGCGCCCCCCATGATCTTTCACGGACACGGCTCCACGGCAATTTCCGGCGTCGTTTATTACGAGGACGACCTCTGGCCCGAGGAATATCGCAACAACATTTTCACCGGCAACGTGATGACCAGTCGCGTGAACCGCGACGCGGTGACGTTCACGGGCTCCACGCCGTTGGCCAATGAACGGCCCGATTTTGTCGTTACCGACGACCCGTGGTTCCGTCCGGTCAATTTGCAGCTTGGCCCGGACGGCGCGCTTTATATCGCGGATTTTTACAACCGGATCATCGGCCATTACGAAGTGCCGTTGACCCATCCGGGCCGCGATCGCACCAGCGGACGCATCTGGCGTATCGTTTACGTAGGACAGCCGTCCCGGCTGTCTCTCGAGGACTCGACGGTGAAGAAAAAGTCAGAGACAGGCAAGATGCGTGTCCTACGGCCTGCGACGCTCCCGAACGCTCTTGACGATCTCATCGCCGAACTCGGCTCGCCCAACCTCACGCGCCGGATGCTGGCGATGAATGAAATCTGCGATCGGTTTGGCGAAAAGGCGCTAAAGGAATTAGAGAATTACCAATCCTTTCGATCGGACAATGTGTATCAAATCGTCCACGAACTTTGGACAATCTTTCGGCTAAAAGGAGATGTTCGGAAAATTTCGAGCGCGCTGGTGCACAAATCACCAATAGTGCGAACGCATGCGCTTCGAATTCTTGCGGAACCCAATGCCCCATGGGATGAACGATTTGAAGGGCTGACACGCCTGCTTCTTGATGACTCGGATGCCCTCGTGCGCCGCTGCGCCGCCGAAGTGTTTGGCGCCTGGCCGGCGTTTGAGAACATCCACGCGCTGCTTGACGCGCTGGCAAAAGCCGACCGTGCTGACACGCATCTCGTTTACGTGCTTCGCAAAGCGCTCCGCGATCAACTCAAGCTTGACGGCGCGTTGACACGGTTGGTGAAGGAAAGCCGCCTGAGCGAACAGGATGAGCGGGCGATTGCCGATGTCGCGGTCGCCGTCCCCAGCGCCGGAGCCGGCGAATTTCTGTTGCGTCACGTCCAAAAATATTCCGAAAGCAAGGAAACGCTCGCGAACTATTTGCGCCACGCCGCGCGTTACGCGCCTGAACAGGAGATGGATTCACTCGCCGCGTTCACCCGCGCGAAATTTGCCGACGATTTGGATTTTCAACTCGCGCTGTTCAAATCGGTCCAGCAGGGCACCGAGCAGCGCGGCGCGGCGTTCGGCGCGGGCGTTCACGATTGGGGCGCGGACCTCGCGCAACGCTTGCTCGATTCGGCGGATGCCAAAGCACTCGACTGGAGCACCACGCCGGTCGAAGGCATGGCGAACACGGCAAATCCATGGTTCATTCAGCGCCGCGTCTCAGCCGATGGCGAGAAGCGGTCGTGGTTTTTGTGCAGCTTGCCGCCCGGCGGCGAATCGCTCACCGGCGTCCTTCGTTCCAAACCGTTCGTCATTCCCGCGAAACTCGCTTTCTTCCTCGCCGGCCATGACGGTTATCCGGACAAACCGGCGCAGAAGAGAAATGTCGTGCGCCTGCGCCTGTTTCGGAGCCCTTCCACCAGGGACCCAGTCGGCGCAGGAGGAGGCAAGAGTGTGGCCATCGCGTCGCAAGACAACCTTGCCGCCGAAACTTTTCCACCGCGCAATGACACGGCGCAGCTCGTCACCTGGGATTTGGGTCCGTTCGCCGGCCGCCAGGGTTATTTCGAGATCACCGATGGCGACGACGGAAATGCTTACGCGTGGCTGGCGATCGGCCGGTTCGATCCTCCGGTCGTCACCGTGCCGAAATTCAGTCCGAACTTGATTGGCCATCGACAGCAAGCCGCCGCCGAACTCGTCCGCGCGCTCTCGCTGACAGAGTTGGAGCCGCGGCTTGCGGCGGCGCTGGCAAATCCGACCACGGACATTGGAGCGTGCGGCGCCATCGCGAAAACGCTCGTGGCGTTGCATCCAGACGAAATTCTGGCCGCGCTTGCGCCTCTGGTGGGCGAGCATGCCGTTCCAATCAATCTGCGGAAATGGATCGCCCAGGCGATCGCCGGAAGCAAGTCGTCCGAAAGTCAGGACATCTTGAACGAAGCCTTCCGCACCTTGACGCGGCGTTTGCAGGTGGAGCTCGCGACATCGCTCGCGAGCAACGCGGCTGGAGCGGAGCATTTGCTAAGGCTGGCGGCGGAGGGTCGCGTGCCCGCGGCGATTTTGCTGGAGCGCGCGGTAAAGGACAAGCTGCTCGCATCGAAACCGGCGAACGTCAACGAACGGATCGCGCAACTGACCAAAGGCGTCGCCGCGCCGAGCAGCGAACTCCAGAAACTTATCGACGAGCGGCGCACAGCTTTTCATCCGAAAAAGGCGTCGGCGCCGCGGGGCGAAAAAGTGTTCACGTCGAATTGTCAGCCCTGCCATCAGATCGACGGCGCCGGCAACGTCGTTGGTCCGCAACTCGACGGCGTGGGCGGTCGCGGGTTGGAGCGATTGCTGGAAGACGTGCTCGACCCGAATCGTAACGTGGACCCGGCCTTTCACACCACCATGGTTTCGTTGAAGGACGGCGACGTGCAGTCCGGTTTGTTCCGTCGCGAGGAAGGCGAAGCGATCGTGCTGGCCAACAGCGCGGGCAAGGAAGTCTCCATTCCGAAGAAGGACATCGTCGAGCGCCGCGCCTCGACCACCTCGCTCATGCCGGAGAACTTCGGTGAGATAATTTCTCCGGCGGACTTCGATGATCTGATGGCTTTCCTGCTGGCGCACGGGCCGAAGCCGACAAAGTAGGACAGGCGTCCCGCCTGTCCAAATCGGCGAAGCCCGCCGAGTAGAACCGCTCGC
>QHNT01000466.1 GCA_003218515.1 Verrucomicrobiota bacterium
CAATTTTTCATTCGCGTAGTCGATGGTCGCCCAGCCGGAGAACCATGCGGGCAGGAACAGGGCGAAGACGCTCGCGAAGATGGGTTCAAAGCAATAGATCAAGCCGGCTTGAGTTGCCGTTACGTGCGGCTGCCACCGATTCATCAGCAGGTAGCCCCCGAACGTGCAGAAAACAACGAGGAAGCCCATCAGCCCAATCGTTGACGCCGAGCTGTATGCTCGAATCCAATCCGTCCGCTGCTCTGTTGTCGCGAGGGCGACCGGCAGGCACACCAAAGCCATCACGGCGAACATCACGGCGGAAAAATGCTTCACCTCATTTCCAGCGTATTTGGGGCGTTCAAGCCAGAGAATCTGGCCGGTGAAGATGATCGAGGCGGCGATGGTTTCCAATTCCCCGCGACCCAGACGCAAATTCTGCCAATCGACCTTTGCGAGAACGGCGACGCCGGCGACGACCATCGCACAACTCACAAACACTCTCGCTGAGGGAGGTCGCCGTTCGCGCCACGCGACCCAGATGGGAATCAGCAGGCAGTAACATTGCGTGAGAAAAGCGGACGTCGAGGCCGCGGTGTACGCCATGCCATCCACTTGAAGCAAAATGCCGGTGCCGGCAAACAGTCCCAGGCCGAGGCCTTGTTCCAATTCAAGCCGCCTCAACCGCGCCAGTGAGGGCGCCGAGATCAGCAGCAGGATGAGCGCGGCGATGGCAAAACGATAAACAACGCAAAGCGAAGCGATGAACCAACTGCCGTTGGTGGACAGCAGCGCCTGCTGCGACATCGCCAACGCCTTGGTGGCCGGGAAACTCAATCCCCAACAGGCGTTGGCGAGGACCAGCATTTGGAGTGCTTTAAGCCGTTTCGCGTCGCGCGACATGAGCGAAACATATCCAGGGCTCCTGGACGACAGGAAGCAAAAGAAATTCGCGTGTTCCCTCAAAGTGCGGCGCGCTGCGCAACGCGCCGCCGGGCTGGAGTTGCACCTCGCAAGAACTCGACGTCCTTTTCCAGATGCAACGGCGACAGAGTGCGGATGCGGCAATTCTTGTCAGAGAGGAATTTGGCATCTACTATATCGAAGAATCAGTCTTGCAGAGTGGACAGCCTGAGCTGGCGTTGCCGGTTTTGGCAATGCCCAAGACGGTCGAACCGGCCCGCGTGCAAGGGCCTGAGAAAGCTTCTGGATCGATTGAAACGGAAAATGAAAGCCCTGTTAAAGCGCGAAACCAAACCCGGTTTGTGGTTGGAAGAGGTCCCCATGCCGGCGATCGGCATCAACGACGTGCTGATCCGGGTGGATCGCGCGGGCATCTGTGGCACAGACCTGCACATTTACAAATGGGACGCCTGGGCGCAGCAGACCATTCCCGTGCCAATGGTCGTCGGCCATGAATTCGTCGGCTCGGTGGTTGAGGTCGGTTCGAACGTGACCGATTTTTTCCCCGACGAAATCGTCAGCGCCGAGGGCCATGTGGTCTGCGGCCGTTGCCGCAACTGTCTGGCCGGGCGACGGCATCTTTGCAAGGACACACAGGGGATAGGCGTCAATCGTCCGGGCGCGTTTGCGGAATATATTTCGGTGCCGATGACGAATGTCTGGCACCACAAGAAGAACATCGACCGGGACGTGGCGTCGATTTTCGATCCCTTCGGCAACGCGGTGCACACGGCGCTTTCATTCCCTGTGCTGGGGGAGGACGTGCTCATTACCGGCGCCGGTCCCATCGGCATCATGGCGGTGGCGGTCGTCAAACATGCCGGAGCCAGGTCGGTGGTCATCACCGACGTGAACGAGTATCGGCTCGATTTGGCCAGAAAAATGGGCGCGACAGTCGCGTTGAACGTTCGCGATGGGAAATTGCGCCAGGTGCAGGAACAACTTGGCATGGTGGAGGGTTTTGACGTGGGCCTGGAGATGTCCGGCAATCCGTCCGCGTTCCGCGACATGATTGACAACCTGTGTCACGGGGGAAGAATCGCGATGCTTGGCATTCCCTCCGGGCAAATGGCCATCGATTGGAATAAAGTTGTGTTCAACATGCTGACGATCAAAGGCATTTACGGGCGCGAGATGTATGAAACCTGGTATAAAATGACGGTGATGCTGCAGAGTGGCCTGGATATCAAGCCGGTCATTACACACCGGTTCCATTACACCGAATTCGAAAAGGGCTTTGAAGTCATGATCTCCGGACAGTCGGGCAAGGTGATTCTGGATTGGAATGATGAATGAAACCACGAATGGACACGAATAAAACCCCGGAAGAGACCATCAGACGCGCGCTTCAGAAATTCGCGTTTATTCGTGTCCATTCGCGGTTAAAAAAGCGATGATGTTGGGCTCCCTGAAGCAACATTTGGCGCGGCAGTTGGACGAGATTCGACAAGCCGGGCTTTACAAGGCTGAGCGCGTTATTACCTCGCCGCAGGACGCGCGCATTTGTGTGGGCGACAGCCGGGATGTGCTCAACCTGTGCGCGAACAATTATCTCGGACTGGCGGAGCATCCGGCCGTGGTCAAAGCGGCCCACGAAGCGTTGGATAAGTGGGGTTACGGCTTGTCTTCCGTCCGGTTCATCTGCGGCACCCAGAGCATCCACAAGCAGCTCGAAGCCAAAATCAGCGAGTTTCTCGGCACCGAGGACACGATTCTTTACTCGTCGTGCTTCGACGCAAACGCCGGATTGTTTGAAACGCTGCTGGGTGCGGAGGACGCCATCATCTCCGATGAACTTAATCATGCCAGCATCATTGACGGCGTCCGGCTCTGCAAAGCGCAACGCCTGCGTTACCTCAATAACAACCGGGAAGACCTGGAAGAAAAGTTGAAAGAGGCGGGCGGCAGTCGGTTTCATGGGCAAGCGCGGGCGGGGCACGCACGAATTTCACAATGTGATGGGCCGCGTCGATATCATCACCGGCACGCTGGGCAAGGCGCTGGGCGGCGCCAGCGGAGGCTACGCCAGCGGGCGCAAGGAAATCATTGAAATGCTGCGCCAGCGGTCGCGTCCGTATCTGTTCTCCAACTCCGTGGCGCCGCCGATGGTCGCGGCATCGCTCAAGGTTCTGGAACTGCTTTCCGAATCCACTGCGTTGCGCGACCAGTTGGAAGCCAACACAGAATTTTTCCGCGAAGGCGTGACGCGGCTCGGCTTTAACGTCCTGCCCGGCTCCCATCCGATTGTGCCGATCATGCTGGGCGACGCCGCGCTCGCCACCCGATTTGCGGACGCGATGCTGCAGAAAGGCGTTTATGTCATCGGCTTTTCGTATCCGGTCGTGCCCAAAGGCCAGGCGCGCATTCGAACGCAAATCTCCGCCGCGCATTCGCGTGAAGACCTCGAATTCGCGCTGGAAAAATTCAGTGAAGTGAAAAAAGAATTCGGCCTGAAATGAACCCGTCGCGCGCCAGCGCGGTGCTTGCTCTGATCGGCAACACGCCGACAGTCCCGCTGCTTTTTGAAGCCGAGGGCGTGACGATTTACGCCAAGTGCGAGTTCCGGAATCCGAGCGGCAGCGTGAAAGACCGGTTCGCGGCCGCCGTGATTACCGACGCTGAGCGGCGCGGATGGTTGCGACCCGACTCGATCATTCTCGAATGCACCAGCGGCAACACCGGCATTGCGCTTTCCATGATTGGCGCGGCCAAGGGCTATCGCGTCACCATTTTGATGTCTGAGGAAGCGAGTCACGAGCGTCGCCGGCTTATCCGCCAGTTCGGCGCGGAACTGATTCTCTTCAAAAGCGGCGGCCGTTATCAAACGGGCATCAACCTATCGCGCGAAATGGCTGCCAAGGACAGCAGATATTTCCTGCCTCGACAGTTCGAGAATCCTTTGAACGCCACAGACCATGAACACTCGACGGGTCAGGAAATATTGCGGCAAGTGGACGGACCGATTGACGCGGTCGTCGCCGGCTACGGAACAGGCGGCACGCTGGCCGGGGTGGGGCGCGCGGTCAAG
>QHNT01000352.1 GCA_003218515.1 Verrucomicrobiota bacterium
GTCCGCGTGATGTGCATCTCCACGCCTTTACCGTCTCGGAGGTCTATCCCGCCAGCTGCCCGCAGTAGCCGAATGGCCTCGATGTGTTGACCCGCGCGAACCACCCCAGCGATGCGAATGCGCTCAGTGTCGGGCAACGACGGCAACGCAAACGATGCCCGGCAGCGTCGGCACTGAACTGTGGTCGTCGTGGTAGTGCTCATGGAACCGTCGAGTGCGTAGTGTGGCCTAACGACCAAGCTCACCGACCGCCATCAACTGACTTATGAAAACCAGAAGCTCCAAGGCAAATCCCCAGGCGCAAATGGCGGTTCGGTGCAGCGCCTTGTTAGGTGACATTCGTGAAATCCACCTCACGATAATCGCCCGGTCAATGCCAGGCAAAAAAGCCCCGCCCACTCGATGGCGCCAAGTATCCATGATGCCTTTGCAGGAATAAAGCGCGCCCAAAGTTTCGTTGCTACCCATATGACGACCACCCAAACCGCTACATACAACACAATGGTCCAATAGCCGCCAGTGTCCAGAATCCTGTGACCGAGCAAGCCCGCCACACCGCAGACCGGTGGCAACAAAACAAAGTATGCGCTGAACCAACGCATCTCTTTCGGCGTCGGCTTCCGAAATCGCTCGCCGGAACTGAACCGAGCTATCCAAATAATAAGCCACGGAGGCATAACGCTGGCAGTCACCTAACGTCCCGGATCAGCGACCCCGCGCCACCGATGTACAGATTGCAACCCAGACGCGATCGCGGGGTTCGCTGCATCCGGCTTGTTCGGCGACGTGCATCTCATATCGTCAATGGCTGAATCTCGACCGCCGCGCAACGACCATACGCCGAATCCACAGGTAAAGTAAACCTCCCACTACTGCCCAAAACAGAAAGCAAATGATCCATGTCGTGAGGTCAGGCGGTCCCACACCAGCGTCGTATGCGGCTTCGCTCGGCGCTCTGACCTGCAACAGCAACGCTGGAGCAATCCAAAGGTATGCCACCGTCAGGCTGAAGGAATCAGGACCAAATGAAAGCAGGCCGAGGATAATGAGAAATAGTCCAATGCTCGCCACCGAGCCAACTAGGGCAGTCCAGAGAACCTTCTTCTTCATCGAGCGGTAGCCGCCGAACGATCAGCTGAGGCACCGGCGAGCACTGACGGAGCAAACCTAAAACTCCAAGGCCAATCCGTGGCGCTGACGCCGGTTGCCTCCAGCGGCTGGTTCGGCGATGTGTTCATATCTTCAAAAATCTTCGGTCCCTCTCTCCCAACGGCGATCGACTCCGAGTAACGTCCGTCGCACTCGCCTCGCAAATCCTCTTTGCGCCTCTGCGCCTTGGCGTCTTAGCGATAAAAAATGAAACGCAAAGTCGCAAAGACGCCAAGTCGCAAAGTATCAAGCCAGCATCGGTCGCGCCGCCGAACCATTGATTAACAGGCGGTTTTGCCCTGATAATATCATATTAGCTTGCTTTTAAGGCAGCGTTGCCCGACTCCATTATCAGGTTCAAAACCATATTTGAAGGGCTAGAAAACGGCTATGGAAAGTCAAGGTCAGACACCCAGGTTGTTGGAACAGGTTCGCAGCGCGATGCGGTTGCATCATTATTCCCTCCTCACCGAGCGATCTTACGTGGACTGGATCAAGCGCTACGTCCATTTCCATCAGATGAAGAATCGGGAAGACCTGGCTGATGGAGAACGGAAGATCGAAGCCTATTTAACCGACCTGGCGGTTCAGGGGAAGGTGTCCGCCTCGACGCAAAATCAGGCGATGAACGCGCTGGTGTTTCTTTACAAGCGCGTGCTGCAAGTGCCGCTGGGCGGGGCGATCAAGGCGGTGCGGGCGGAAGGCAAAGTCAACCTGCCCGTTGTGCTGAGCCGCCCGGAGGTGGCGAAAGTGATCTCCCTGGTGGAGGGCGTGGGGCAACTGGTCGTGCAGCTTCTCTATGGCAGCGGACTGCGCATTATGGAATCGGTCCGATTGCGGATCAAGGATGTGGATTTGCAAATGAAACAGGTCACCGTGCGATCGGGCAAAGGAGAGAAGGACCGGTTCACGACCTTGGCGGAGAAGCGACATTAACATTCAACGTTGAACATTCAACGTTCAACGGTTAACCAATCGGCGATGGGTGAGACATATGATCTGGAGGAGCGTTTGCTGGAATACGCGGCACGCATCATTCGATTGGTGGAGAAATTGCCGGACACGCGGGCGGGTAATCACCAGCCAGTTGTTGCGTTCGGGCACCTCAGCGCTGCCCAACCATGCGGAGGCGCAGGGGGCTGAGTCGCGCAAGGATTTCGTGCACAAGCTCAAGATCCGTCACAAGGAACTGCGGGAGTCGCGCCGCTGGCTGCGGTTGATCCAGCGGATTCCTTTGCTCGAGGCTGCGGCGGTACAGTCGTTGGTGCAGGAGACGGAGGAGTTGATTCGGATTTTTTCGACGAGCATCCGCACAGCGAGTCGAGGGGTGTCAGGCGTTCAGCGTTGAATGTTGAATGTTGGACGTTGAATGTTTTGTGGCAATCATCGCGACCTGCTGCAGCGGGGGACGGACATTCGGACCATTCAAGCGCTGCTGGGACACCGTGATGTGGCGACGACGATGATTTACACCCATGTGCTCCAACAAGGCGGCCAGGGAGTTCCCAGTCCGTTGGACGATCTGACGGTTGAGGGGGGAACGCGGTGCGCGGAGTGATAGGGAGTCCGTTGGACGGGTGAGTTAGGGTTTGGGGTTTAGGCTCTTGGGTCTGGGCCGGGTGTCGGTAGTGCCGGTGGGAAGCAGGTTGGAGGTTGAACGTTGGGCGTTGAGTGTTGAGCGTTTAACATCGAACAGCCAACATCGAACATCGAACATCGAACCTTGAACGCGGAAGGCGGAAGGCGGGATGGACCACCCCGGGCCCCTCCCAGGAGGGGAGCAGTCAGCGGCGAACATCGAACATCCAACATCGAACATCGAACAATCGAGATGAGTGGTCGGCGAGCCGCCGGCCATAGCACGCGAGTCGCGCGCGCTCCCCGATACGCATGAGATGCTTGAAGGCTTGTTTGCCTCGGTGAATTGCGCTAAGCATTTCGTCCATGAAATCCTTCCCCGGACAAATGCTGGTCTGCTCGCTTTTATTGGCTCTAACTTCGCTCCACTCAATCGCCGCCGCCGAAAAAGCCAACGTCAACGTCATCCTCTGGTTCGACACGGAGGATTATCTTTTGCCCGCCGACGACGACGCGACGAAGCGTCTGGCCGAAATGCTCACGCAGCGCGGCATTCGCGCGACGTTCAAGCTGGTCGGTGAAAAGGCCCGAGTGCTCGAACGGCGCGGTCGCCGCGATGTCATTGCCGCGCTTAAAAAACACGACATCGGCTACCACGCCAACTTTCATTCAGTCCATCCCGCGCCTTCGGAATATCTCGCGGACTGCGGTTTGCTGGACGGCATCGCCGAGTTCGCGCGACGCGAGGGCGGGGGAGCAGCGGACGTGCGCAGGATTCTCGGGGTCAAAACGCTCGCGTGCTACGGCCAGCCCGGATCTTCCTGGGCGTCGCAGACCATCGCCGCGCTGAAGGAAATCGGCGTCGCGCCGCACGGTGTCCCCTGCTACGTGGACGAAGGAACGCACATTGGTTTGAACGAACAGCCGTTCTGGTATGAGAATGCCCTCGTCGTCTATCACATGGGACAAAACTATACGCGGATGGATTTGCACGACCCGGCGGCAGTCGAGCCGGCGAAGCAAAAAGTTTCGGCCATCGCTGACCGGCTGCGCGGACAGGGTGGCGGACTCATCAGCATCTTCTATCATCCGTGCGAGTGGGTGCACAAAGAATTCTGGGACGGCGTGAATTTTCGGCGCGGCGCAAACCCGCCGCGCGAGCAATGGAAACCGCCGCCGCAGCGTCCGGCCGAGGAAACCGAAGCGGCGTTCAAACGATTTGCGGAATACATCGATCACATTCGCTCAATCTCCGGCGTTCAGTTTGTGACCGCGAGCGATCTGCCCGGCTTGTATCCCGACGCGGCGCGATCCGAGGGAGCCAGTGAAGCGGACCTGAACCAGATCGCCGTTCGACTGACGGAGAGCAAAATCAGCGGCGCTGATTTTCAAGTCATGGGCGACCGCGCGTATTCGGTTGCCGATCAGTTTGAATTGCTGGCCCGGGCGGTGGGTGAATTGGTCGAAGGAAGAAAGCCGCGCTTTCCGTTGCAAGCAATCGGGCTTTTGGGGCCGGATGGGCCGCCGCCGTTGACGGCAGAGGCGACACACATCGACTGGTTTGCCTTTCGAGACGCCACGCGCGACGTGATCGATTTTGTGAAAACTCGACAGCGGATACCGTCGCGTGTCTTTATCGGCGCGGACGCTGTGCCTCCGGCCGACTTTCTCGTGGCGCTGGCTTTTGCGTATGATTACTACCGCACGAACGGCAAGCTGCCGCTGGAGGGAGGCGCGACCCTGGGAAAGAATCTGGAACTGTTGCCGGCACGCCGCGTCGCCAAGGACACGCCCGACCTGTTCGGCGGTTGGATCATTCACAAGGAAGGTTTCCGCGCGCCGAAGATTCTCGAAGTGGCCCGGCTCCAGGCGTGGACGTTGAAGCCGGCGATACAGAAAGACTGACAACCTGGCCATAAACATGGGGTGAAACTATGAGATCAAAAACGGCGAAGCTGATAAGCTGGACAACCGGCGGGTTCCTGTTGGTGCTGGCGGCCTTTCGGGCTCCGGCCGAAGTCACTTATTTTCTGCTATCAACCCGATTAGTAGGCAGTGCCCTTGGTTCGTGTGTTTTGCCGCTGACAAAGCCCGAAGACATTGCTGAGGCGCGCAGAGAAATGACTCTGGACCAGCCGCCGTTGATCCCGCTGGTGCGGATCACCGCCGGGGCCGATGGCATTAACCGGGACTATCTCGCGCCGGGAAAGCCGTCGTGGACGTGGCATGTCACCGGGTTTGTTGGCTTCGTGGAGGGTGTGCCGGAGATACTCGAAAGCACCCCTGCTCTCGTAGAGCGCCGCCAGGGTGGCTGGTTCCATGACTCAAGCGGCGCCGCCACGGTTGCTTTTACCGGTTACAAGCCGGTGGCTGAGCTGACGCGGGAGCAAATCTTTTTTGCCTCAGCTCAACTTACCGCCAATGGGATGGACTTGCACTGGGTGGATCTGGGCGCCAATTACCTCTATACAGTCGAAACTTCCAGTTCCTTCAGTCCGGCAAATTGGATGCCCGCTCCGGGCGGCTCCTGGCCCATCGCCGGAACCAACTGGGTGGACATCGCGACTCCGCTTTCCGGCCCGCGCTTTTATCGCGTCAAAGCGGAATTGAAATCTCCGTAACAAACGTATTGCTGGCCGCTCTTTATCCGGGATCGAGACATTGCCGCGCAGGAAAATCATTCTCTGCCCGGCACAAGGCGCCTTGGGGAAGGTGCTGTGCTGATTTCGGCGATGCCCGTGTGATTCAATCCGAAGGCTTCACGATGATGAACTGCTCGTCGTCATCGCGGTGATTGCAATCCTCGCCGGGTTGTTGCTTCCTGCATTGTCACGGTCGAAGGAGAAGGCCAAAAGCATCCAATGCCTGAGCAGCCAGCGCCAGATAACGCTGAGATACAAACTGGCACGGGACGAAGACCCAAGCGACCGGCTTAATGAATCTGCTGTAGCCGAGTGGTTCATGGAGTGTTTTTCTGTAGCTGTTCTCCGGCTTTGTGCAGGCAGACGATGGCCAGCTTTGTGACTTGGTGAGCAGATTACTACGGTTGAACTTTTCGAGTTCGACGGCAGTTTCGAAGATGATTATGAGTTCTGCTGCAAAAGAGGGCTGCGGCAACGGCCCTTTGCCGCTTCCGTTGGCGTTGCAATCGCGCAATCCGCTGGCGAGGTTGACGATTTTCGGACCGGGCGCAGTCATTGCGTCGCTGACGATCGGCTCGGGCGAACTCATCTTCTCGTCGCGCGGCGGCGCGCTGTTCGGTTACCGACTGCTCTGGTTTTTCCTATTCATCCTCTTATTGAAATGGGTGCTGGTCTTCGTGACGGCGCGGCATATGGTGTTGACCGGCGCGCATCCGTTCCAGCGCTGGATGCAACTACCCGGTCCCCGTGGCTGGTTTCCACTGGTGTTCCTTCTGCTCGCGCTGGTTTGCTTTCCCATCTGGGTGAGTTTCCATTCCGGCACGATCGGCACGCTCCTTTCGTGGCTGGCGGGAACAGAAAGGTCATTGCACGGCGGCGCACATTTTGTCTGGGGAATCGTCGTTCTCGGCGTCGTCCTGGCGCTGGCCTTCAGCGGCGGTTACACGGCATTGGAACGCGTTCAACTGGCCATCGTGATTTTAATGCTGCTGTGCGTGGCCGTCTCGCTGCTGGTCGTGAAGCCGGATTGGCTTGAGTTTTTCAAAGGGTTCGGCGTTCCTCAGCCGCTCGTTTATCCGGAGTGGGCCGCTTCCGTACCGGACCTGGCCAAGCGTCCCGTGTGGGTCGAAGCTGTCACCTATGTGGGGGTCACCGGCGGCTCCGGATATGACTATCTGGCTTACGTCTCGTATTTGCGCGACAAGCGTTGGGGCCAGGCCGGTCGCGCGGCTGCCACAAAAGCGGAGCTGGAAGCGATAGCGCACGACGCGGCCCACATCAATCGCCGCTGGCTTCGAGCGGTTGCGGTGGATTCGGCGCTCAGTTTTCTGGCGGTGCTGATTTTCAGCGGCGTTTTCGTGGCGTGCGGCACGGTCATTCTCGGACCACAGCACAAGATTCCCGGCGGCAGCAATCTCCTCGCGCTCCAGGCTGAGTTCGTCACCCCGATTTATCCGTGGTTGAAATACGTCTATTTCGTCGGCGCGTTTCTCACAATTTTCGGGACGCTTTACGGCACCATCGAAGTCGCACCGACGGTGTTGCGTGAAGTGGTCCTTGCCATCGATGCGGGTTATGCAACGAAGCACGCGAAGAAGTTGCGGTTCATCGCGGTGAGTTGGACCAGCTTCGGCGGGTTGGTTGTGCTGGTGTGGACATTGATCTGCCACCTGATCAGCGGCGCGGACAATCCCCCGGGGCTGATTGCCATGCTGACTCCGGCCAACCTTTTCACGGGAGTGCTGGCGTGCGGGCTTATCTGTCTGCTCGCGGCGTGGACCGATTGGAAGTTCCTGCCGCGCGGTCTGCGTGCAGGCAATCTATTGACAATGCTCAACGCACTGGCTGGCCTCATTTTTCTCGCGCTCGGTATAAAAGGTTACTGGGACCACAGCGGCTGGACGGCGTTTTTGATTCTGGTTGGAACGCTGGCGCTGGGCTGGCTCGGCGCGTGGGCGGGAAGAGTATGGCTCAACGGCGGACGTTAATCGCCAACCCGCGGCGAAGCCGTGCGGGGCTTGTTCCGATACCAGAAGTAAATGGGAGTGCCAATCAGCACCAGAAACGCCCCGAACGCGGAGTTGATGATCGCCGGTTTGCCCGCGGCGACTGCGGCTCGGTAACCGGCGACATCGTTGTAAATGGTGAAGGCAAGGTAAAGCGCAGCGAACATGATGAAGAGCGCCGGAACGACCGGATAGCCGGGGACCCGATACGGACGCGGAGAGTCCGGCTGCGTTCGGCGCAACTCGAACACACTCCACGCGCTCGCTGCGTAAAAAATCCAGCTCACGAACACCAGCGTGTCCGTCAGCGTGTCGAACGTGCCGCTGAACAGGAGCAGCACGCCCCAAACTCCCTGCGCGATCAGGGACGCTGCGGGGGTACGGAACCGCGGATGCGCGACGCCAAGCGCTGCCGGGAAAACGTTGCGCCGGGCCATCGAAAAATAAACGCGGGGGCTGGCCAGGATGGTCGCGTTGGCAGCGCCCAGGGTTGACATCATCACCGCCACAGCGATCCATCGCCCGCCGCCGCGAAAACATTTTTCTGCCACGTCGGCGGCGACCAGTTTGCTGCCGGCCACTTCGTCGATAGGCAGGACGAAGGCGTAGGCCACGTTCATCAACAGATAAAGCGCGGTGACGATGGCCATGCCGAGAAGCAAGCTGCGCGGGATATTATGCTGCGGGTTTTTCACTTCACCCGCGATGTAGGTGACTTTGCTCCAACCGTCGTAAGCCCAGAACGCACCCTGCAACGCGGCAGCGAACGAGGCCCACAGCGCCAGGCCATCGCGATGAATGGAATGGCTGTTGGCGACGAGGTTCCCGAATTTTCCGCCGGTCGGCAGGAGAAAAGCACCCAGAACCAGGAGAACCATGGCCGTGACTTTCGCCGCGGTGAAAATGTTTTGCACCGCGCCGCCGAGTTTGACGCCGATGCAGTTGATCGCCGTCAGCGCGATAATCAGCAGCGCGGCGAGCCCTTTGATGCCGATTTCCTTGAACGGCGTGATATCGCCGATGAAGGGCAGATGAATGGTGAAAGCGGCGATGGGACCGGAAAACTCCGGTAGTTTCACGAACTCCGTGGCGTATTCGGCGAAGACGTAGGCGACGGCGGTGACTGAGGCGGTCTGTATCACTACGAAAGAAGCCCAACCGTAGAGGTAAGCGACGAACGGGCCGTAGATGCGCTCGAAATAGACATATTGCCCGCCGGTTTCGGGAATCAGCGCGGCGATCTCGGCGTTGGTCAGCGCGCCGAACAGCGTGAGCACTCCCGCCACGAGCCAGACGAGAAGCAACAATTCCGGCGAACCCACTTCGCTGGCCATAACGCCCGGCTTGCGAAAGATGCCGGAGCCAATCACCCCGCCAACGACAATCATGGTCGTGGTGAACAGGCTCAGAGAAGGGACCAGCCCGTCGCCGGCCGGCGGAACCCGACGCTCGTGTTTCGACCCTGAATGTTCAGTCGAGGCGGTGTTCATGGGCAGCCTCCAGGGTCTTTGTCCGCGCATTGAGACCATGAACCAGCGACGGACAGGAGCGCGGACAGCCTTGTCCGCGAGTTCCTTGGACTTGATTCACGCGGACATCGCTGTCCGCGCTCCGATAGGCGGTTGATGGAAAGCCTCCACGATTCCAGAATCGAGCATCGGGACCATGAACCCGATCCTTCTCGTTCTCGTCCTCGTCCTCGTCCTCGAAACCAAGAGGAGGAATCGAGGACGAGGACGAGAACGAGGAGGAGGACGAAGGGCGGTTCATGGAGAGGAAGGAAAGGCCGCGTTCACCGTAAACGCCGATCGAAATCGAGGTTCAAATCTTCCGCGAGGCTGCGCAGGCTGGCGACAACATCTTCCGGCAAATCCATTCCTTCGATGAGCGCTTTCTCGCGCCGTTCCCATTCCATCTCGCCCGGCAGATAAATCCGCTCCGCGCCGTCGGCTTTTTCTGAAGCGCGGATTTCGCGAATCGTCCGGTCCATTCGTTGCTTGAACTCTTCGACGGGCATGAAGGACGCAATGTTGATGGCGATGAAGGCCGCGCCGTGGCCGGTCGGCTTCGACGCGTCGGAAAAGGTCCAGCTCAACAGCTGCCAACGAATCGCCGCGCCCGTCAGAATGGCGGAGAGCACTTCGATCATGAACGCAATGCCGTATCCTTTGTAGCCGCCGAGTGGTGTCAGCGATGCCGCGTGCGAAAAGAGGGTCGGATCGGTCGTGGGCTTTGCGTTGGCGTCCAGCAGCCAGTTTCCGGGAATGGTTTTGCCGAGCGCGGCGGCGGCGAAAACCTTTCCGCCCGCCACGGTGCTCGTCGCCATATCGAGGAGAATCGGTTTCTCATTTCCCGCGGGTGCGGCGAAACCAAATGGATTGCTGCCCATGACGGAGCCGCGCGCGCCCGGCGCGTTGACGGTCGGAATGTCATTGGCCATCGAAAATCCAATCATGTTCTTCTCAATGGCCATCGCTGCGTAATAACCCGCCGCGCCGTAGTGACAGTTGTTGCGCAAGCCGACGAAGGCGATGCCCGCGGTCGCTGCTTTGGCCGTCGCGGTGTTCATCGCGAACACGGAGGAAACCATGCCCAGTGAGGAATCGCCGTCCAGCATGGCCCAGGCGGGGCCTTCCGACGCAACTTTCGGCACGCCTTTTTTCTTCAAACCACCGTCGCGGAGCCGCCGGATGTAGGCGCGCAGAGCCTTCGTTCCATGTGTGAACGTGCCCCAGGTATCAGTGGTGACCAGCACATCCGCCGCCGTGCGCGCGTCCGGTTCGCCGACGCCGACTTGAGTCAACGCCTCGACGCAAAAAGCGTGGAGATTTTTGGCGGAGACTTTCATTGAAGGTTCGGTTGATTGCCGGTGACAAGGCAGATTTGAACCATTTGTCGGCCGAAGAGTCAATGAAAGCGGTAACACGGCACCGATGAGGTGCGAGTTCGGCGGCGGGACCGGCCCGGGAACAGAAGCGCGTATTATTGCATTGAAAATCCGGCGTTTTGCCCTGAATAATCTCCCGATGACGAAAGGCATGAAAATGAAACGACCAATGGCTGTGTTTTTGGCAATCGTGGCGCTGGCGGGTCCGGTCCGAGCCGAAGACAAAGCAGAACTTAAGGACAACCGGACAAAATTCAGCTACGCGATCGGCTTGAACATGGGAAGTCAGTTGAAACGCCAGAAGATCGACCCGGACATAAACCTGATTTTGAAGGGTATCAAGGACGGCATAGGCGGTCATCCGCAATTCACAGACCAGGAAGTGCGCGAAGTCTTCACCACCTTTCAACAGGAACACCAGAAGCAAATGGCTGAACAAAACAAACAGGAAGGCGACAAGTTTCTGGCCGAAAACAAGAGCAGGGAAGGAGTCAAGACGCTGGAAGTGACATTGCCGGACGGGAAGAAGTCCGAGTTGCAGTACAAAGTGCTCGCGGAGGGCAAAGGCGACTCACCGAAATCAAACGACGTCGTGACCGTCAACTACCGCGGCACGTTGATCGACGGCACGGAGTTCGACAGTTCCTACAAGCGCAACCAGCCGTACACGACGCCGGCCAATCATGTCGTCAAAGGCTGGACCGAAGCTTTGCAACGGATGAAGCCCGGTGCGAAGTGGCAACTGGTCATTCCATCCGAATTGGCCTACGGTGAGCGCGGTTCCAGGCAGATCGGACCGAATGAAACGCTGATTTTCGAGATGGAACTGATTTCCTTCACGCCGCCCCCCAAACCCACGAATGCGCCGCCGGTCGCCGCGACGCCGGCTCAACCGGTGACCAGCGACATTATCAAGGTGCCGTCGAAGGAAGAACTGGAAAAGGGCGCCAAGATCGAAGTCATCAAAGCCAGCGACCTCGAAAAATACCAGAAAGAGCAACAGGAAAAAGAGCAAAAGGAAAAACAGAAGAAAGTGGACAAGAAGTAAAATAGTGCGACCAGTTGCTACTGGCCCGCGACAGTCATTTTGCCCGGAGTTTTGCGCACGTGGAGCAGAACCGGCAGCGAGGTTTGTCGGCCTGTCTGGTTCTCGACCGCGTAGCAAAGGTGGTCCGTCTCCGGCACCCACTTCGCAGCCGTCAGGGATATCTGGCGTTCGTTTTCTCCTTTCGGGATCAGCACGCCGTTGAGGCCGATGTTGTCCACAATCACGCCGTGCGGGAGGTTTTCGACGGTGAAGGTGACGAGATCATCGTGACCGTTGCGCTGAATCTTCAGCATCGCGGGGGCCGTCTTCCCCGGTGCCACGGTGATTTCCAGCGGCTGGCCGGCCTGGTTCGATACCGGAGCCGCGGGCTGCGTTTGAGGAGCAGGAGCGAAGTAAACGAACAGCTTCGGTTTGGCCCCAAGTGTGATTTTGCCGAGGTTGTTCACTTCTTTGGTTACAACGTGGCCGACGACCATCGCCGTGGCGATGACTTTTGAGGCGGCGGCGTTGCTTTCGTCAGGTTTGGCGGCGTCCAGCGCGGCGTTGATCGTTCCCTTGGCTTCGGTGTGGCCGGCCTGAATCACCAGCGGCGTTGAAACGGAAAAGCCGGACGGTAAACCGCTGACCTCCACTTTAATGTCACCGTCGAAGCCGTCCATGCGTTCGGCGCTGACAGAAAACTCGCGACCGCTGCCGGCGTTGACCGTCGGGTCGGCGCCGTTCAACGTCACTTTGAAATCGGGCTTCGGTTCGCGAACAATCAACCGATAGACGAATCGTTCTCCGGAATAACCGCGCGCGTCTGTGACGCGAATCAGATAAGGGCCGTCCGTCGGCGCGGTAAAGAAGAGTTTTGAGTCCGATCCCAATTTGCGTTCGCCGTCGTCGTCGTTCGCGTAATAAAGCGGAAACACCGGCAGCCCGTTGGAAACGAGTTTGGCGCCGGTCGGATGCGGTTCGATTATGTAAGCCGGTTCATCCAGCGCATGGGCCATCGCGCTCGTGTCAAAATAAGCGCGGCGCTTGCCGTTCGAGGTGTAGAAAAGCATGTCTGAATCCGGGCCTTGCGGCATGCGGAAGAGTTTGACCACCTCGCCGTTGAAATAGATGTATTCATTCAACTCCATCTCTTCGTAGTTGTCCAGGCGCGCGCCGTTCCCATTCGAGTCGATGGAGCGGAAGTTGATGGCGGTGTTGCGCACGGCCTGCAGCAACAATCGTTCAACCGGCTTGCCGTCGGCGTGCAACACTTCGATTCTCGTATCCGCCGGCGACCCGCGTTGCGCGGCCTGGGTTTCGATGATCCACGTCTGGCCGGCTCTGGCCTCGAAGCGGAACAGATCAGCGTCCGATTGCGCGCCGCTGGCCCTTGAACCCGGACCTTTCCGCGCGTTGTGCCCGTGAACCGTAGCAGCCGACGTGAGGACGCTCTCGCTATTTCGGATTTCGGATTTCGGATTTCGGATTTCAGACTGAGCCTCCTCACGTCGGCTGCTACGAGGTTCATGGGGAGGGGAATGCCAAATGCGTCCGGCCACGGAACCCGGCGCGACAAT
>QHNT01000459.1 GCA_003218515.1 Verrucomicrobiota bacterium
AGGGCGCCGGCGTCCAGATGACGGCGCTGGCAGGCGTCGCACCAGTTCCACACGCGGATTTCGTCGTGTGACATCAGGTAGGCTTTGGCGCCCCAGGCGGCATGCATTCGTTTGGCCTGGTCGCGGACCAATTCGACTGTCTTCGGCTCGGAGGGACAAATCACGGCCTGGTCGTCGTAAACAGTCACGGCGTGGTAGTACGAGACGCGCAAGCGCGTGCCGTTCGGAAGCGGAGTTTTGATGATCGGCGGCTCGTGATAGATGTCGTAGGAACCTTTCCACAATCGGTTGCCCATTTGTGGATCATCGACTCTCTCGAAGTCGCGACCTTCGAGAAGCTCCTTGCCACCGGTGGTGTGGACCGACAAAGGCGCGCCTTCGCGACGAACCAGATTCAGCAGCCCCACTTCTTCCAGCTTCGCGTCGTCGAACCAAAGCGATCCGGCGCCGCCGCCCCAACAGCCGAGATAAAGATTGGCATCGGTGTTCTCGATCGAGTTGAAAACCACGTGGTGCGTAGTCCAATCCTGAGTCGGTCTCACGCCGAGATGGTTGTGGTTCAGCGCGCGGTTGCCGGCCAGCAGCTTCACTTCCGGCGTCCCATGGAAGTCCTGCGTCCGGACGCGGATTGAAAAGTGGTATTGGCGAAACGGCGTGAGTCTGAGCTTTTGCACCACGCGGGCATTCTGACCTTTCGGATCGCGGATAAGCGCGACACCGCCGTCCGGCTGGACGATGTCGTCCTTCCAGTCCCACTGCTTCAAATCGGAAAAATCGCCTCCCTTGATCCTGACAGCCGGGTCCGGTTGCAGTCGGGCCACACCGTCCTGCACCACGAACAGCGCGTCGCGTACGGGCAACGCCTCGATCAGGTTCGGGTCGTGCCAAAGCAGATCGTTGGAGTAGCCGATGGGAAAAAGCGCCGGAACTATTGCGAGATGCAGTTCCGCGGCAAGCTGCTTCACCCGCTCGACGTTCCGGAAATAGTGCGCGTCCATATCGCCGAGTTTGGCAAACTTGGAATCGGCCAGGAGCGCATGGGTGTAACCGGCTTTCGCAGCGCGACGGAACAAGGCTTCCAAATCGTCGATGTTCTTATCTACCCAAAGATTCCTGGAGCAGTAGAGCCAGCAGTCCAGACCCGCGCCACGTCCGAGTTGAGCTGGGAACACCAAGAGCGCGAGCAGAACCAGGTTCAGTTTGAATCGCCCGGTCGTGCACCAAGGATCAGACCAATGACGAGGTTGTTTCGATGGCACGTTCACAAAGGAGCGGTCGGGAGCGGAGCATGGCCAAATTCAATTCGTGATCCCGGCCGGTTGCCTACCGCTGGAAGACCTCGAATAGATGTTGTATTTCTGTTTCGAGGTCAGCGGGAGAAATAACTATTCGAGCAATTTGAGCCCGAACGAGTTCGCCGTAACGAAGGCGCAGACGGTCCGCTGCGACCGCCACCGCAATTGCCCCGCCTGGGTTCTTCAGCAAGGGGGAAATCCCGTGGGCCGCGATCCAATCAGTGTGGTCGTTCGACAGAAACACTTTCAATTGGTCGAATTGGTGAACCTTGCCGGCAGCAACGTATTCTTCCCTCAACCGGGCCAGGGCTTCGTGACGCACTGCCAGCGCCCATATTTGGTCATAAATGCATTCGGAGTCCGAACCGAAAGCCGTCTCACCTCCGTTGCCGCGGGGCCATTCGATTGCCAGGTAGTCTCTGAGCGCTGCCAGTAAACAACTGCGGAACTTGCCATTGGCGTGGGCCAGACGCGCAAGATTTCTTTCTTCGAGGAACCAAGCGAAGAACTTCTGCGTCACCCGCTCTGCCTCAGTGACATCAACGGCCTGCTGGTGCACGTAAGCATAGACAGCATAACGGTAGGTGCGACACAGATGTTCCAGCGCCTGTCTTGCCTGAGCAGAGGGATTTTGACCAGCCCGCCGCGCGACATTCCACTCAGCTAAGCCAGACTGCGATGCATCGGCGTTGGACGCAATGTCTCCGGAAGCGAACATAAGCGCTCATCTTTGAATTAACGAAAGCCTTGCGAATATGGACCCTCGCATTGCGGATTGGAAGCCTCCATTGGCTCAACCTTTCTCAATCGGCGCGGCGACGACGTTGCCGTATTCGGTCCAACTGCCGTCGTAATTCTTCACGTTGTCCAGTCCGAGCAGGTATTTCAAAACGAACCAGGTGTGGCTGGAACGCTCGCCAATGCGGCAATACGCCACCGTCGGCTTCTTGCGGTCCACGCCCTTCTGTTGGAAGTAAATCGCCTGCAGCTCATCCGCCGACTTGAAGGTGCCGTCTTGTTGCACGGCGGTGCTCCACGGAACGCTTTTCGCGCCGGGGATGTGCCCGCCGCGCTGCGCGGTCTCAGTCATGCCCGGAGGCGCGATGACCTTGCCGCTGAATTCATCCGGGCTGCGCACGTCCACGAGGTTCGCTTTGGCAGTCTTCGAAATGTCCATGACCTCCGGCAGCATCGCGCGCAGTTCGAGGTGCGTCTCGGTGACCGTGTATTGGGTCGGCGCGATCTTCGGCGGGTCCGTCGTCAAAGGCTTGTCTTTTTCATTGAGCCACTTCACCCGGCCGCCATTCATGAGGCGGACGTCTTTGTGCCCGTAAATTTTGAAAAGCCAGAAGCCATAAGCCGCGAACCAGTTGTTGTTATCGCCGTAAAGAATGACGGTGTCCTTCGGCGAAACGCCGGCGCCGCCCACCAGCTTTTCAAACGCTTCTTTGCCGATGATGTCGCGCCGGACCTGATCCTGCAGTTGCGTTTGCCAATTGAAACCGACTGCGCCGGGAATGTGGCCGGCGTCGTAAGCTTTGGTGTCCACGTCAATTTCGACGAGTTTGATGCCCGGCTTGTCAAGGTTGTCCTTGACCCAATCGGTTGAGACCAGCACTTCGGGATTCGCGTAGTTTGCCATAGGTTTTCCTTTCTAAGCTTCGTTTCCGGTCGCCAGACCCGGAATGTGTTTCATCATGTTTGAGG
>QHNT01000113.1 GCA_003218515.1 Verrucomicrobiota bacterium
CCGGCTGACACCCGACGGCCACTCGCAGGCGTGCTCGGCAGTCTAAACCCAGTCACGAACTTTACCAAGTTAAGCGACAGCAACCTCAGTTACTTCATCAGCCTCGATACAGCGGACGGATATCCTAACGCAATTTTGTCCGGTGATCGCAACTGGCTGGTGAGCGGCACGGCGGTCGGTGCTGGTCTTATTTCGATCACAACCAACTCTGTGGTGACCTGGTCGGCTGCGATTCACAAGTTTGGAGGAAACATTGTTCTTGGTGACGGCAGCGTCCAGGGGTCGAGCAGCCCAAGATTGTTGCAGGAGCAGGTTCGCTACTCAGATGTCGCGACCAACCGCCTCTTGTTTCCGTGAAGCGTTAGGGAATTCCTTTTCTGGCCGCCGAAGCGGATTAGGAAGTACGAACTAAAAAAGTATACGAAAATCTTTTTCAAAATCTGCGCATTGTGCCTCGCGTTCCTGCTCATCGGCTGTGCGCACGATCCAACTCATGTCCAAAACGGCAAATCTCCACACCCATTTCTGGTTGGCATTACCCATTATCGGGAGACTATCGATTTATCGCTTTCGAAACCACAAAGGCCCTTTCCAGATTCGCCGATAATATTTACTCTGCAAGCCGTCTCGCCCGAGCGGAAGCCGCGCCGGGGCTATTTCAAAGTCGAGAACGACACAGAAAGAACGGTGAATTACGGTTGGTGTAAAAGGGGCGAATACATGCACATTTCGCCTGATCTCGGTGAGGAAGGTGTGAGGCTTGTGACGCTTGGTTCCAACTCCGCGCGCCTCGAAGTTTCCTTCTCGAGAATCGAGACCTCGCCCGACTTCGATCGGCGAATGCAGCCATGAGAATCTCCTCTGTCTGCGCTGGGGTGAGGTGCCTTACGGCGGCCAGAAAGCGCCTGACCAGCCATCAAATAATGAAAATCAAACCATCCAAACTCGTTGCCGCGATTCTCGCGGGCGCAACGCTGGCTGGATGCGCTGCGAGCCGTCGCCTCAGCGAACGCGACCAACCTGCTCGATTTCATCCTTCGCCCGAACAGCTTCAATCGGCGGAATCGGGAGATGCCGAGGCCTGTTGTTTGCTGGGATGGAGGTATCTGAGCGACCGCAATTACACGGAAGCCGCCAAATGGCTTCTCAAATCGGGCAACATCAATTCCACCGGCGCAGCCGGACAACTGCTCGTTGAGGGGCGGGGTGTTGCTCAGAATTTGCCGCGAGGTATCAAATGCCTGCGGCGGGGAGCAGAATTTCCCAATATCGGCGGGTACGAAGAATGCGCGCTTGATCTGGCCCGGTTATACGAGAAAGGAGAACTCGTGCCGCGCAACGATAGTGAGGCCTACTATTTTTTTGGAATCTGTGTTGCGAAATGCCGGCACGCAGAACGAAGCCTGGAGACACGTCCGCAGCTTGTCGCACACCAAAGAGCCGTCGGAGCGAGATTGAAGGCAGACGAGAGAAACAAGCAAGCTGAACGCCTTCGTAAATGGTTGGATAATTTGAAAGCTGGATCATGCAGGTCCCTGGGTGAATTGGACTCGGAAACAACGGACGTTTCAGTTTATCTGGATGATGAGGACGAGGTGAGCTTCACGGTCTCCCGCCCCGCAACACTGCTTAGCAGCGGGGACATCGCAGTGACACAGCTTGGCAAGAGATTGAAGGAACTCAACGTGCCGGACAATGTGACCATTCGTATCTATGCGAGCGTTGATTTGAGTCCGAAGCTCCGAGTCAAGGTTCACAAAGCCTTGGTGAACGAGGCACTCAATTTTTCAAGGTATGAATTCTTTCAACGTACGGAATAGCTGCCAGTATGGCACAAAACTTTTCAGCGAATGAACCCACCGGAAAGTTTGCGAAAATGCTTTTCAGAATGAGAATCCAGTGACGGTCGCAAGAGCGCGTAAAAAAAGAAGTATGAGCGAAAATAGAGTGAACATCTTCACGTCGGGAATTGCCTGCGTCGTGTTGCTCTACGGCGTGACGGGCTGTTTCGTAAAGGGGTACGTCCGGCTTCGCAATGGCACCCCAGGCGTTCTTTCGGCAAAGAGCGATCAGTCGGGCGACAGTGCGACAATCAAACCAAATCAGGCGAAGCGCCTATACCATAGCAACGGAACCATTGCGATTACCACGGCTGACGGGGCCAGACACGAATTCGGTGAGATAGACTTGGCTTTGAGTGTTAAACGTCCCGAATACATCGAAAAGCATCCGTGCGCCATTTGTCCAGGCTGGATTTGCCTGAACCTGTTCGTGAACACGAATCTGGAATTTTACGCATTGCGTCCGGGTGAAACACGGCTGGACGCTTTCACGCTACAGCCGAGAGGCTACCCGAAGACGGGGGCGAACTTAACCCGAAGAGCGGTGCCGACGAAATAAACTGACATGAAGCCAGTGCGACCAATTGTCATTGCGGCGACGCTTTTGTTGGTAAGTTGCTTCACGACGGGTTGCTACACCTGCGTGCTGGCACCGGGCGCGGTAGGCAAGGTGGTTGATGCTGACACCGGGACTCCCGTGCGAGTGGCTCGCGTTACGCGCCCGGACATCCGGCGAGGCGTAGAGGCACGAATCATCGTGCCGCCAGAAGCTGTCCCTATCGCGACCACCTTATCGGGCAAGAACGGTTCTTCGATCTTCCGCCAGTTCTGAAGACCGAGATAGCTTTCATGTATCTTCGGAACCCGGACAAGATACCAGGAACGTTCGACGACAGCGCCGAAGGATACGCAACGAATGAGCTACACGGCTTTGCCACTTCGCGTGACCGTTGGCGTGTTCACTTCGGTCGAGTTCCGTTGAAGCGATTGAATGAATGAGACACCTAACACATGAGTAAAAAGCCATTGGTTCCAACCCGAGTTCTCGGACTTAAAAGTTGCGGCTACTTCCCGGACGGCCTGAGCCGTCGCCGATGACGGAATGGAACACGCTGGAAATGGCGCAGAGCACCGACGCGCGGCAGGTTCGGAAAACTTCTTCGTGCCAACGTCACTCGCTATCGTGAGCAAAATCATTTCACCTTTTCGAGGTTCGGCAGGGTTTCGTCCGCAAGCCTCGACCGCACTTTCCTGAGCAGCTCAGTCCATTGACTCGGCGTCCAGAGCTCATTGGGACGGTCGGGCAGGCCAAGAATCGAGGCGATTTGCAACACGACAAAATCGCGAACCGTGATCCTCGGAAAGGTGAAGGCAGCGCACGGGCCTTTGAATTTGCTCTGCTCGCAGTCATGCGGCATCTTCCGTAAAGTCACGTCGTCCAGAAATGTCGCGAGGAACGCCAGTCGCCGAGAGCGGTTTCCCGGGCCGGTGTAGGGATAGCCGTAACTCATTGACGTCATCATTTCCAACCTCAGCCCGACCTGGCTGCGCTTGGCAGCTCGAAGGAATTCGCGCCAGACATCATCAATTTCGAGCCGCTTCACAACGTGAGCGAGGTTAGCTTCAGGGCACGTCCAATAAGGACCTTCTGAGTCTTCTGGCAGTTTTTGAAGGATAGGCAGAAGGATCTCGGCGCATTTCGCGGCGTCGATCTTCGCAAGCTCCTGCAGAATCTGTCGTTGATGCGCCAAAGGGCCGCGCTGGGCAAATCCAGCTAACACTTGCACGCGTGTCTCGATCGGTAGCTTGGCGCGGGTAATCGCTTCCGCCAGATAAAACGCCTCGGCGTCTGGGCTCGCTTTGCTGGAAAATTCTTCGCACAAGCCACTCAGGATTTCGGGGTACTTCTGCGCTAGTATTTCAGCGGGGCCTCTCCTGACATGAGTGATTTTTTCTCCTCTTCGCTCGAAAATTCCTTCGGCCAAAGCTTTTTCCTCGCCAACCCGGCGACATCTTTCCAGCCACTGGCGATATGCTTTCCCATCAGGCCTTCCCTCCAAACTCGTGGCATTTGTCCCGGTAATTTCTGCGAGCAGGGAGTCGGCGAGTTCCCCCAGCAGTCGTATCCCGGACGGGGAGTTCATGACCGCGGGATATCCATGCGCGGTTATCCGGCAGTCGGTCAGTAGGGGAATAAGGTCTGGGACAGCATCAAGCCCACGTAGGATGATACGACGAGCCGGGGCGTTGTTCTTGTTCGGCCCCTGTTGCTCAAAGATGTCCCAACTCGAGCCCGGATCTCGCGACCACTCAACCAGCAGCGCCTCGGTGGAGTCCGGCGTGGACGGCTTGGCTTTTATCGCGGCTGCGAGTCCATCCCGTACTGCGAGTCGCTCAAGAGTCTTTAGCTGGCGAAAATCTCGAAATAGACTTTTCATGCGTCCGTAAATTCCGGGCCAGTCAGATGGTTCTTTCAAGATTTGTTTCGAGTAGTGATCGAAAATGCAGCGAGCAAGCAGCAGGCGGGGGTTTTGCAGTTCAATCGAAGCGGGTTCGTTGGGCTCTCCGTCGGAAAAATCATCCGTTTCCTTCAATGCTTCGCTCATTCGATTCCAGATGGCTTTTGCGCTGCCGGGGTCCTCGCGTGCTGCGCATTGCACGGCGCAAACAAAAGCGGAAAGCCGTCGGAAGTCCGTGACGTAACCACCCGGCTTTGGTTCTACTACGACATCGGAAAATAGAAGCCAAAGAGGCCTTTCATCCCAAGTTTTCTTGACGGTTTGCTGCTCGGTGCCTCGCAAGATGACAATGCTGCCGTCGGGCTTTTCTTCCAGGAGGGAAGCCGGGGAATAAATCGCGGGGTAGAGACTGCTGAAATTCCCAAGCCCCTGCCAGGTTCCAGTGTGCGCCAACACAAGGCGAGCCTCCTTCGGCGACATCGGCATCTGGTGGCGGCTAGAGATTCTGATCAACTCCTTCGCGGGAAACGAATCTGAGCCAACGGCAAACAGCGGCGCAAGGAGTCCGATCCATGCGATCAGTTCACAGCCCTTCCGGTTCGTTCCGTAATGAATCCGCATGTGTCTAACCGATCGCCTCGAAGACATTCCGCGCGGAACGTTTTCTTGAGCACGACGAAACTGTCGGCTGAACCATTTACTTCACTCTAACCTCCACACGATGTAGCCGCAACCTTCGGGTTGCGAGCATACGGATGCTCGGCAGGCGGGACACAAGACCAAGGTTTGCCCGAACGACTTGAGAATGGGGGTAGTCAATTCGCAACTTAAAAGTTGCGGCTACATTCGGGGCGGCCGCAACCGCCAGATGCCTGCGAGGATGCTGCCAATGACGGAGTGAAACGTCGCCGAGATCGCGCACGGCAACGCCGTCAACGGATCGCTGAAATGCCGTCGGGCCAGCACCGCGCCCAACCCTGAATTCTGCATGCCGACTTCAATCGAGATCGTGCGCGAAATGATCCGGTCGTACCCGAGCGCGCGGGCGAACAGGTAACCGAGAAAGAATCCGCCCGCGTGCAACAGAAAGACCGCCAACAGCAAAAGGCCGCCGGATTTTTTGACCTGCTCGGCGCTGCTGCCCACAATGCTCGCGCAGATGAGAACAATGGCCAGCACCGAAACCAACGGCGCGACAGGCAGCACAGTTGTAACCAGTCGTGGCGTCAGATGATGCAGCGCCAGGCCGATGATGAGCGGCACCAGCACGACCTGCACCGTGCTGAGAAACAGCCCCCAGGCCGGCACCGGGACGAGCGTGCCCGCGAGCCATTGGGTCAGCAGCGGTGTCATGATGATCGCGCCGAAGGTCGAGCACATCGTCATCAGCACGGACAACGCGACGTTGGCCCGCGCCAGGTAGTTCACTACGTTCGATGCCGTGCCGCCTGGACAGCAGCCCACCAGAATCACTCCCACCGCGTAAGCCGTCGGCAGTTTCAGTCCGCGCGCGACCGCCCAGCCGAGAAAGGGCATGATCAGGTATTGAGCCGCGAATCCTGCGGCGACGGCGCGCGGCATTTTCATCACTCCTTTGAAATCGTCCAGACTGAGCGTGATGCCCATGCCGAGCATGATGACGGCGAGGCCCCAGGTGATCCAGTCGTTGCCGAACCAGGTGAACAGCGGCGGATGGATCAGCGCCAGGATTCCACCGAGCACAACCCAGACCGGGAAAAGGTTCGTAAGCAGATGGAGCAGACCGGTCATCGTGGTTGACCGGAGTGTAAAAGATTGTTTTTCAAGGCACCAGATTTTATCTCGACAGGAGCACTCTAATCAGGGAGCGCACGCAGCTGGCGTGCTGCACCCAACGGCCCGCTGCGTCCGATTAGAGCGGTTGCCAAAAGTCATTTCCCACAAAGAACCAGGTGCCCCTCACCCCGTCTCCATGAACCTCCCCTCTCCCGGCTGCCGGCCACCCTCTCCCCTCGGAGGGGGAGAGGGACGGGGTGAGGGGGCCTCTGGCAGGTTCAAGGGCGCAAGGCGCGCACAAAGTTCTGTGCGTTCTCTCCCCATGCTATGGGAGAGATTTCTCCGATACGATTCGCGCGTTGAACCCCACAACCTTAGGCGCCGACCTGAGCCGGCGCTAATCCCTTGCCTCGAAAAAACAAACAAGTGCGCCGACTAACGTCGGCGGATACGAGAGGTTCTATTTCACCCAGTCGTAATAGCGGCCCATCCAGTACGGCAGTAGAAAATAGGCGCCGTCGTCCTCGCCGTGACCGGCGCCACCACTGTCGGGAATGTAGGGATTGCTGTTCCACTTCCCGACCGCGCGCTCATCGGGCGCGAGCACTTCGGTCAGTTGCAGATACCCGTGTCGGTCTTTTTCCTTCTGAAACTGAACGTCAATGCGATGCGAATTGCGAACACCCCATTCGATCAGGTCCAGCGGAATTCGCTCCAATGTTCGCTGAGATTCCTCGCGGACCGCTGGCGTCATGCGCCCGCCGCCAGCGGCGACGGAGATGTAATTCCAAAGCGGATTCATGTCAGAGCGCACCTGGCCCCACGTAAATCGCAGCCCGTCCAGATAGATTTTCCGAAGCCGCGAACTTTTCTCGTATTTCAACAACGGCTCGTAAGACAGGTAAGCCAGTTCGTCGTCGGAAAAATTGATTTCGCCGCCGCCGGGCCAGCGACGGTAATGCGGCACGTGATCGGCGTAGCCGCGCCGGGTCCGATCCTGATACGCCTCCGCATATTTTTTGTCGCCGGTGATGTGCTGGGCGGTTTTCAGGAACGAGAGCAACTCCAGCGACCGCAACGGCGCTTCGTATTTTCCTTCCGCTGTCCGGAAGAACCGTTCCGAATATTCACCCCAGCGCGTCGGCTTGCCCGTCACGTCAATTAAATCGTAATCGTTCTTGATGAGATAATCCGTGATGCGCGAAACGACTTTACGGATCACCTCTTTTTCCTCGTCGTCCGCCAACAGATCGAAATAAGACGCGTAAGCGAAGTAATGGCCCACCAATTCGTCGGAACTGGTGTCGCCCTTCCAGTGCCATTTACCCTCCGGCGTGGGATGCCATTGGCCGCTCTTCGGCAACGGTTCCTCCGCGGAGACGAACGAACGCGCCGGCAGACCAGGGACTCCGGTGATTTCCTCCAATCGCATCAGCGCCTGCAGTGCGCGTCGCGCTTGGGCGCGCGCGTCCGGCTCGTGAGTGACCGCGTAGCGAAACGCCTGCGCGCCGAGGTAAATCGCAGTCCAAAGCCCGTCGTTGTCGTTCGAAAATCTTTCGTTGGAGGACAGGTCGCCCGCGACGCGCAGGTGCGAACCGGCGACCAGCCCGTGCCGTACGTGACGTTGTTCGATGCGCTCGTCGAAATATTTTGCCTTTTCCCCCAGCGTCATCGGACGCCACTCGATGAGCGAGACGCCTTTTTCGGTGCGCACCCAAACACTGCGGCTCTGGCCGCTCTCATCCACCCAAATGTTGAGGACCTTGTCACCGGGCAACCAACGTCTGCCATAAAAATATTGCCAGCGGTCCCAGCGAAATTTGGCGTGAGGATCAAAGCGCGCGGCGCCCTCGTCACTGCCGAGCCAGACCGCGCCGGATTTTTCGCGCGCGAAAACTTTCAGGCCCTCGACCGGTCCGCGTTCGGCGTTTTGCCAGGGCACACTGCGCGCCTCGGCGCGGACTTCGGCGGGCACTGCGGGAGCCTCGATCGGAAAGTGGCTGACAGATTTCTGGGTTTGCGCGAAGCCGGAGCAGGCCGGCAGCATCAAACTGATTGTCCAAAACAACAGGCGCACGGGGCTCATCATCTGGGAAGGGGCTTGTCTGCGTTCGATCGGATGGGAATTTACCTGACGATGTGGCTCATTGTCACCTGAAATTCCGGCGATGGTTGACCGGCACTTTGACCGCCACCCTTTCCGCCCCTTGCTAATCTGGCTCTCCCTGCTGGCGTTTCCTGAGGTGCTCGTAGCTCCTCGTCACTTCCAGATTCGCCTTCTCCCTCGCAACGACTTCAACCCTGCCGTTAATGCGAGCAATAATCGCAATGTGAGCATCCATTTCTGGTGGGCTGGCCACAATAACGTACTTGTCTGAGTCGGCAATGGTGAAGCCGGAGATGTAGATGAAATCACGTAGTTTTCCATCTTCACATAGGCATTTTGGCACCGATTTCAGCATCTGTGGAACGAGATTTGTGAGGGCTGTTGGAAAAGCGGCGGTCGCATCAAGCGTATAGGCACTTGCCGCAATAACAATGTCTCGTGCCGCAGCCTTGTTGTGACCGAATCGGTTCGAGCTCTGGCATCCTGCCCAGAGCGCAATCAACGCAGCCAGACACAGTATCCTTAGGAATCTGTTCATGTCCGTGCAATATCTAACCTGGATATTTCATAAGCTTGGGGCGTGGAGCGGCGTAGCAGGTTTCCAACCTGCTGTATCGCGGGTTTCCAACAGTTTCCAACTCGCAGACGCTTCGCCCCTCCGAAGCCTCGGAACTGGGGACGCTCTGCCGATTGGAAATCGGCGATACAGCAGGTTGGAAACCTGCGCCACGACGGATCGGCGCGCTTCACACATCAGCTTGCTCTCCGTCTCATGTCACCATCGGAGGCTTCCCAAAAGGATGACGAAGCTATATGCCTCGGGCTCTGCGTCCCGCTTCCAGCAGTTCGGTGAGGCGTTCAACGTCAAACACGCAGCCGCCCCAGGTACCGCCGCCAGCCTGTTGCAACACGGCCCAGAGTTTTGTGTCGGCAGGCAATGCCGCATCCGGCGCAAGCTCCGGATGCGGACCGCGCCCGGCCAGAACTCGCGCTCCTTCTTCAGGCGTGAAACGTCGCTCGCCTTCGCCGATAATATCGACGCTCCCTTCGAGTTTGTTTGGGTCAACGACGATGCGGACCCAGTCGCCGTCGCGCACTTTGCCAATCGGCCCGCCGGCGAGCGCTTCCGGGCCGGCATGGCCGATGCACGCGCCGGTGGAGACGCCGGAAAAACGCGCGTCGGTCACCAGCGCGACGTGTTTGCCGAACGGCAGGTGTTTCAGCGCGGACGTAAGTTGATACGTTTCCTCCATGCCGGTGCCGAGCGGGCCGCAGCCGATGAGCACCACGACGTTGCCCGCTTTGATTTTGTTTTTTTTCAGCGCAACCATCGCGTCCCTTTCGTGCACAAACACGCGGGCCGGTCCCTCCTTGCGATAGACACCGTCGGCGTCCAGAACGCTCGGATCAATCGCCGTGCTTTTGATTACGGAGCCTTCCGGCGCGAGGTTTCCACGCGGAAAGGTGACTGTGCTCGTCAAACCGCGTGCGCGCGCCCTATCCGGCGGCAGGATGACGTCGTCGGGCTCAACGCCGTCCTGCTGCCGCAAAATTTCGCGGAACCGTGCGCGACGCTCGGATTTCTCCCACCAGTCCAGGACCTCGCCCAACTTTTTTCCGGTCACTGTGAGCACGTCGGTGTCGAGCGCGCCCGGTCGTCGCAAGTGGAGCATCACTTCCGGCACGCCCCCCGCGAGAAAGACGCGCACGGTGGGGTGATGCGTCGGGCCGTTTGGCAGCACATCCACGATGCGAGGCACTCGACGGTTGATGGCAATCCAGTCTTCGACGGTCGGTCGCGGCAGGCCCGCGGCGTGCGCGATGGCGGGAATGTGCAGCAACAGATTCGTAGAGCCGCCGAACGCGGCGTGCAGCACCATCGCGTTGCGAATGCTCGCCGGGGAAATAATGTCGCGCATCGTGATGCCCCGCGTTTCGAGTTCGCACAGCGCGCGTGCCGAACGCACGGCCGCGTCCTTCCAGACCGGCTGGCCCGACGGCGCAAGCGCTGTGTGCGGCAGGGACATTCCCAGCGCTTCGCCGACGACCTGCGACGTAGCCGCTGTGCCGAGAAACTGGCAGCCGCCGCCGGGCGAAGCGCAGGCGCGACAACCGAGTTGCGCCGCTTCCGGCAATGAAATCAGTCCGTGCGCGAACCGCGCGCCGAGCGTTTGAACTTTCCCGGCATCCTCGCCATTCGATGGCGGCAACGTCACACCGCCCGGTACCAGCACGCAAGGAAGGTCGCGCATTCCCGCCAGCGCCATCATCATCGCCGGCAATCCTTTGTCGCACGTCGCCACGCCGATGACGCCCGACCGTGTGGGGAGCGAACGAATCAATCTTCGAAAGACCTGCGCCGCATCGTTGCGATACGGCAGGCTGTCGAACATGCCCACGGTGCCCTGCGTGCGGCCATCGCACGGGTCGGAGCAAAACGCGGCGAAGGGAATGGTGTGGAGCGCGCGCAACTCCTGGGCTGCGGCTTCGACCAGCAAACCGATTTCCCAGTGGCCGGTGTGATAGCCGAGCGCGATGGGCGTTCCGTCTGCCGCGCGCACTCCGCCTTGGGTGCTCAGAATCAAGAATTGTTTGCGTCCGAGTTCGCGCGGGTCCCAGCCCATGCCGGCGTTCTGCGTCAGCCCGAAGATGTCCCCGCTCGGACGCTGGAGCAGCATCTCTTCGGTCAACGGCAGGCTGCCTTCCGGCCCAGGGGCTTTGGTTTGAACTCGGTAGATGTCAGGCGCGGCCGCGCTCGGAATTTCGCTGTTGGTCATGGAGGGATTGAACCACCGCCCTGCGGTCACACCAAGCAGGAATTGGACAATCGTCTCCCTGGGCAGTGTCCTAATTTCAGGTGGGTGCGCCGCTACCGCGGCGCACGGCGGTGCCGCGTACCTGTTTAGCGCCCTTTGGACGTAGCAGGTTTCCAAACCTGCCGTATCGCCGATTTCCAATCGGCAGAACCGTCGCCAGTTCCGAAGCTTTGGAGGCGGCGAAGCGTCTGCGGGTTAGAAACCCGCGATACAGCAGGTTTGGAAACCTGCTACAGTGCGGTCGCCACGCTAAACACATGTGGAGCCGCAGCACCGCCGCCACCAAATTAGGGGAATTACTTACATTGTTACCCTTGATGGTGAAAGCGTGTCGGTTCATAAATGGTTATATGAAACCCAATCAAGAACTACCAGTTACGTTCGCCAAAATCACAATAGCGGAACTCGCAGTAATTCGAGCCACAATTGAGGAGTTTATGGAACTTTTCGTTGTCGATTTTGCCAAGAGAAACAATATCCAAATTGAGGACATGAAAAATCAATTCAAGACACGGCGCGATGCGAAGCACGTAGTTTATTATCAACACTACTTGAAAGAACTCGGTTTTGATAAAGACGCTTGAATTTGCCGTTAGCGCAAAGCACAAGGTCATAGGGTCGGGATGAACGCTTCTTCGCTAACTTTCGCAATTTTGTTTTCACGGCTTCTTAGTTTTGGGTTGAGAAGCACGAACGATTGCCGCTTTCTTCGCCTTGCCCTGCCCCAACGCGACCGCAGCGAGGATATTGTTGAACTGGCCTTTGATCGGTTT
>QHNT01000114.1 GCA_003218515.1 Verrucomicrobiota bacterium
CAATTGGAAGGACGTGAACCGTTTCCTCAAGCAACAAGGCGTGACACTCATCAGCGCCGGCCTCGACGAAGTGCCGATGGCCTACAAAAACATCCGCGAAGTGATGGCCGCGCAGAAGGATTTGGTGACCATCCTCGGCCAGTTTGATCCAAAGCTCGTGAAGATGGCGCCCAGCGGCGAACGCCCGGAAGACTGACCGTCGCTTCAATGCCGCAAACATGAGTGTGACACCGTCGAGGCAAGTGTTTAGCGGGAAAAGCAAAACACACCAAAACAGAGTTTAATTTCGCGTCTTTCGCGGGTCAAAATGGCTAAACATGAAAGGGCATCTGGAGGCCACCCGCAATGACTTCATCAGATTCCCGCGTAAGCGACACCTGTTCGGCTCGCAGGACACGGACGAAGCCTTTACGGTGTCGTTCGGATCGTCGGCCCGAAACCCGGTGGATTTATCGTGCTTTTTTCTGTCCGAATCGACATAACTGGAGGCACCAATATGGCCAACGACTTTTATGATAAAGATAGGGCGAACAGTGAAAGAGTGCCGGAAGCTTCGTGTTCATTCGTGTTCATTCGTGGTTGAGTCAGCAGCCTGAAGAATGCGACCGTTTCAGATTATTTTCAATCCCACGAGTGCGGCCGAATTGGCCAAGATGCCCAAGGAACTGCAATTGCACATTCTGGGCGAGTTCCGCGGATTGCCTCAGGAGGTCATGCGAACGGATCTCGAGCGGTTTGGGAAACTGGAGCGGAACGGGAAGATTTTGCACCGGTTTCGGCTGGGGGATTATCGCGTTTATTTTGAGCGGCATGAGCTGGGAATTGTCGTGCATCGGATCCTCAGCCGCAATTCGCTCAAGGATTTCCTGTTCCGTTCCAGCTTGCCGACCGGCGAAGACGAGGCGTTGCAGCAAAACCCCAAGTTCTGGGAACTGATCGAAGCGGCCAGGGCCTCCTCCAGATGATCCGCGAAATTTCCGAAATGAAACCTGCGCAGAGGCTCCCCTCACCCTGCCCTCTTCCCTCACTCTAATTCTCTGGCTGAAGACGTCGCGCGCGCCATTCGCGAATGACCGCCAAAAAAACTGTACGCGGCTGGCAGCTACCGCAAATCGTCGCCCAGCTCGACGTTCCAATAAGCCAGGTCGAGGAAATGCTTCCAACTATCGTGGTAGTGCAGGCCGAGGTTGATTTGCACGAACGGACGCCATTTCGGGCGCTTCGGTTTGCGGATCAGCCGCAGGCCGGCTTCCTGGGGAGTGCGATTGGCCTTTTTCGTGTTGCACGGAACGCACGAGCAAACGATGTTTTCCCAGGTGGTCGGACCGCCGCGGTCGCGCGGGAGGACGTGGTCCAAATTCAGGTCTTTCCGCTCGAATGCCTGGCCGCAATATTGGCAGGTGTTTTTGTCCCGCTCGAAAATGTTGTGTCGGGTGAATTTGACTTCCTTTTTCGGAAGCCGATCGAACACGACCAGGAGGATCACCCGGGGAACGCGAATCCGGAAAGAAACCGTGCGGACGCTTTCGGGATGAGGGTCCTGCCGCGAAAAATTCCGCCACTCACTGAAATTGTAGGTCTGGAATGAGCCATCGCCCGCGTTCAGCACGACCTGAGCGTGTCCTTCAAACAGAAGGGTCAGGGCGCGCCGGGCCGTGCAGATGTTGACCGCTTGCCATAAGCGGTTGAGCACAAGGACCCGTTGGTTCAGAAACAAACTCATAGCCGCAATCAATTGGCGCGGAACCTAGCATACGTGGCGACGCCATGTCAACGCCGGCGGGCCCGGTTTGGCCGCGCTTCCGCGGTCCGATGTTTAGCCAGCATACGCGTTGCCAAGCCCCGGTTTTATTGGCTATGATTTTATCATGAGACGTTTTCTGATGCTAGGCCGGTTGTTGCCATTGGCGTTCGCCGCGTGGCTCCACGCCGAAGGACCAGACGATCAGTTCGTCCGCATCTACAATTGGATTCAACAAGCCGACGCGCTGGCCGAAAGCGGACGCAACGATCAGGCCAGGCAAAAATACCTGCAGGCGCAGGCCGAACTGAAAACGCTTCAGACGACGCATCCCGATTGGAATGACAGCGTGGTCGGCTTCCGGCTGAAGTACGTCGCGGAAAAATTGGCGCCGTTGACTCAGCAGGACAAACAACCGGCGCACTTGACGCCTGAACAAAAATCGGAGTTGTCGTCCCCGACCGCCGAGTCGGCCGTCCTCGTTCAGTTATTGCAGGAGCAGACCCGGCAATTGACAGCGGACAAGGAACTGCTCCAGGCCAAACTAAGAGAAGCCTTGACCGCGCAGCCGGCTGCCGTCGATCCTCGCGAACTGGCCAAGGCGCAGGATAAGATCAAGTTGTTGCAAAAGGAGGTCGAAGTGTTGAGGGTCAATCTGGACAAGGCGGAGTCAAGACCGGACAAACCAGTCGATCCGGTGCGGCTGGAGGAAACGCGCCAGGCCCTGGCGGCGGCCAAACAAGAACTGGCGCAGCAAGCTGAGTCCGCGCGCGCTCTCACGCTGGAAAAGGACGCGCTGCAACAGCGGCTTCAATCGCTCATCAGCGGCGCCGAAATCAAGACGCTAAGGGAAGAGAACCAACGGCTCGAGCGGGAACGTGACGAGTTGAAGAAAAAACTCAGCGCCGCAACCAAAGCGCCTAACGACAACAAGACCCGCGCTCAACTCGTCCCTATGGAACAGCCGGCCTATCAGGTCGCCGCTCTGCGCGCGCGGCGTGAGGTGCTGGAAGCGCGGAAAACCCCCGATTCACCGGAGGGCCTTGGTTTGCTGAAGCCGCTGGAGTTGGACGCTTTGAGACCCGATGCCGGGAGCGACCGGAAATCTTCCAGTACGCTGCCGGCGGCGGCCGGGTCGCTGGTGGCCGAAGCCAGGCGGGCGTTCTCGGCGCGGCGTTACGGGGAAGCGGAGGAGAAATATTCTCAGGCGCTGCGGTTCGATGATAAAAACGTCGCCATTCTCGCCAACCTTGCGGAGACCGAGATCGAACTGAGCCGGCTGGCCGCGGCGGAAGACCATCTGAAAAGGGCGCTGGCTACGGACTCGAAGGACGCGTTCAGTTTGTCCGTGCTCGGCATTCTCAAGGTCCGGCAGGCGAAGTACGATGAAGCGCTCGACGCGCTCAGCCGGGCCGCGCAGCTCGATCCGCAGAATGCCGACACGTTCCAATATCTCGGCGTCGCGCTGACTAAAAAGGGGTTGCCCGAACCTGCCGAGGCGGCGTTTCGTCGCGCGATTAAACTGGCGCCGGGCCATGCCGACGCCCATCACCACCTCGCCGTGATTTACGCCACCCGACAACCTCCGACGTTGGAAATGGCGCGCTGGCATTACCAAAAGGCACTGGAAACCGGCCATCCGAAAGATTCAACTCTGGAACGGATTTTGAGCGCAAAGAAGCCGGCGGGGAGATAGAAGTGAACCCGGCGCGGTGGTCAGGAATTTGTTTTCAGGGGTTTTGTCGGGGTTAGCGGCGCCTGGCGCGAGTGGCCGACAAATTCAGCCATGCTGCATCAAACCTTGCAGGAGCTGGTGATCAAGACCCGCGGACGCGGCCTTTATGAATTCACCGCGGACGTGGCGGCGTTGCTGCGCAAGAGCAACCTGGGGTTGGGACTGGTGACGCTGCACCTGCAGCACACTTCGGCGTCGTTGCTGATCCAGGAAAACGCGGACCCCGAGGTCCGTCGGGATTTGGAGCGTTTTTTCGCGCGGCTGGTTCCCGAGGGCGACCCGCTGTTTCGCCACACGGTCGAGGGGGACGACGACATGCCGGCGCACGTTCGCACGGCGCTGACCACGGTGAATCTGAGCATTCCTGTTTCCGATGGGAATCTTGCGTTGGGCAGGTGGCAGGGGATTTACCTCTGGGAACACCGAAATCAACCGCACTCACGCCGGGTCGTGGCGCATCTGCTGGGGGAATAAACTGGCAAAAAAGATTCGCGACGGCCAAGCTATCCCGGTTCGTGATTGAAGGAACCCGCATGCGAGTCGTTCAAAAACCTATTTTGGCAATCGCGCTGATCCTTGCGGCAGCAATCGCCTTGGCGCAGGCAGAGAGCCTAACGAACCGGTTTGCTTTCACCGGCCCGGAAATTTTCCCGATTGACAACCAAATCGGCCACTTGCGCGCGGCCGATCTGGACGGTGATGGATTGCAGGACCTGATAATCGTTAACAATTTTCGGTCGAAGATCAACCTGCTCTACAACCAGACCGGCAAAACGAACCAGACTGAAGGCAAAGCTGCCGGCAAACGCGAGTTGAATGAACTGCCGCCGGACGCGCGCTTTCGGATTGATTCCATCGCCTCGGAAAAGCGCATCTCCAGCCTGGTCGTGGCCGATTTAAATGGAGATGGCCGGCCTGACATTGCCTACTACGGCGAGCCGAAGGAGTTGGTCGTGCAGTTCAACCAGGGCACCAACGGCTGGAGCGGTCCAAAGCGATGGCCGGTGGATGACGGTTTGCTCGACGCCAACGCCCTGGCTTCCGGCGATTTGAACGGCGACGGGCGGACCGATCTTCTGTTGCTGGGGGAAAATTATATTTACCTGCTCGTTCAAACCACGAATCACACGCTCGCCGAGCCGGAAAAGATCCCTTACTCCGGCACGGTCAAAGCGGTTCAGGTTTTGGACATCGATGGCGATGGGCGCGAGGATTTGTTGCTGGTGAATTGGGACAGTCCGAATCCGTTTCGTTTTCGCCTCCAAAACGAGTCCGGCCAGCTTGGCCCGGAAATTCATTTTTCACTGCCGGCCATTCGTTCTTACTGGCCGGATGATCTGGACGGCGACCATAAAACGGAGGTGGTGACCGTCGCGCAGAAATCCGGTCGCGCGCAGGTTTCCGCTTTCAAGCGAAAGGCGGCGGAGCTGTTGTCAGGCGAGTTCAAGGAAGGGCAATTCCAGGTGTTGCCTCTGGCCCGGACGAGCAAAGCCCGGCGCGGGATGACGTGGGCGGACATCGATGGCGACGGACTGCCGGAGTTGCTGGTGGCCGAGCCGGACAGCGGCCAGCTTACGGTCTATTTCCAGGGACCGGACGGTTCCCTCGGCGCGCCGAAAACGTTTCCCACGTTGACCGGCGTCAGCGATATCGCCGCCGCGGATTGGGATGGCAATGGACGGGCGGAAATCTTTGTTTTGAGCGCAGACGAGCGGCAGGTCGGCGTGACACGACTGGACAAGAATGGACGGATCGCGTTCCCTGAGATTTTACCGACGGAAGGGCGCCCGCTGGCGCTGGCCGTCGGCCCGCTTCAACCCAAAGCGAAACCGTCACTGGCGCTGATTCTCGACAAAGACGACAGGCGGGAGCTTCAGATTCGGACGGCCGATGGAAAAGTCACGTCGCAGAAACTGAGCGAGAATTTCAAGTCGAACCCGACCACGTTCGCGTTCCACGACGTGAACCAGGATGGCTTGAACGATTTGATCGTCTTGATTCCATACGAGAAAATCAAAGTGCTGTTGCAGGTTCGCGACCAGCCGTTCGACGAAGAGGACATCGCGCCGCCAGGCGGCAGCGCGGAACAGCCGTGGATGAGCGCGGCCGACGCGGACGGCGACGGGAAACCGGAGTTGCTTCTTGCTCAGAAAAATTTCTTGCGCGCCGTGGTCTGGCAGGTCGAAACGAACCGTCCGGACAGCAAGCCGACCTACTCGTTTCGCGTGAAGGAGCAGATCAACGGCGCGGGAAGCAATTCGCGGATCGTTGCTGCCGCCCCGCTGCCGAACGGGACGAATCGCATCGCCTCGCTCTTTCTGCTCGATGCGGAGCGCAAGTGCGTGACGCTGTGCGAGCGTGACGCCGCAGGTATCTGGCAGGTGGTCCGCAACCTGCCTTTGCCGGTCAGCGATTTCACCAGCCTTCAGGCCGTCGCCATCGGCGCGAGCCGGCCCAACAGCATCGCGTTCATGAGTCTGAATTCGGTCGCCTGGATGGGCTTCACGGGAGAGGTATGGGAATTCGCGGAGTTGGACGGCTACGAAACACCGATCAAGGACGGGTATTTGAGCGATGTGGTCTCGGGAGATTTGAATAACGACGGGCGCAAGGACCTTGTTTTCCTGGAAACCGCCAAAAACTACCTCGACATCGTCACGTTCGAGCCACCGCATCAATTGGTGCCGGCGAGTCGCTGGCAGGTGTTTGAAGAGCGGACGTTCCGCGGCCGGCGGAGCGATCTGCCTGAGCCGCGGGAAGCCCTCATCACGGATGTGACCGGCGACGGGAAAAACGACCTGGTCGTCCTGGTGCACGACCGGATCCTGGTTTATCCCCAGGAATGACGATCGTTGAAACGTTGAAACGTTACATCGTCGAATCGTTACAGCGAGACGACACGGCGCGTCTCGCCGGTTGAACGATGTAACGATTTAACGCGTCACTTGCTCAACTTCGGCGGCGTCGGCGAAAAAATTTTGTAACTCAAACCGTCGGTGTCGACGCTGCCCGAATAGACCGCGAAGTAGAAATACTTCGCGATCTGGTCGAAGGGCGGCAGCAGCGAGAAATCGACCCAGTCCTTCAGGCCTTTGCCGTCTTTGCCGTTGAGCTTGGCCCCGAACGGCGTCATGGCGAGCACCTTTCCCAGCGTACCGGAGTCGTTTTTCAACGATTCCAGCGTCGCGCGCACGGTTTCGCTGGTGTTTTGATAGCCGAACAAGCCGGTGCTCATGCCACCGATCTTTTGAGCAGCGTCAGCCAGGCCGGCGGTGTCCCGCAACCCTTTTCCGGTGTTGTCGCCGCTGCGCAGAAAGGTTTCCAGCATCGCGTCGTCAGTGGACATGGCGAGATAACCGCCGCCGGCGGCGTAGCTCATCATGTTTTGGGCCATGGAGCCGTCCGGCCTGAGGCCGCCCGGGAGCGTGACGGAGTAAATTTTACGTCCAAGAAACTCACGCTCCTTGCCGCCCGACTGTCCGAGCATCGGTCCCAGCAAAGTGGAGGAAGTGACCGTGTGGATGGCGTCGGCGAGCTTTTCCGCGTTGGGCGAACCGATCAGGAGCAGCGAAGGGGGGGAACTCAAGCTCGCGAGGTTGTTCGTGCGGGGGTTTTTCTGAAACGTAATCAAGTCATCGCCCAGATTGCCCACCAATTCCCGTTTGAAATCAAAATTGGGGTCCTTGTCCTTGCCGACGTTGTCGAAGAGCAAGCTGAAACCGCCGCCTGCCTGGGGAAGGATTTCGGTGAGCATTCTTTCAAAGTTTGCCCAGGCCTTCTGGATATCCAGCCGCCAGCGTTGAAACTTGACCGCCTCCGCCGGAACAAACGGCGGGGGGTTGGCGTCCTTGGGTTCGGCGGAAATGATTTTGAAGATGCCGACGCGACTGGCCGCAGGCACGCCGAGATGAAATTCGCCGAACGAACCTTCGGACGTTGCGTTCAGTCCGAAGGAGATCGTTTTCAACCCCGTCAGGCCGGCGGCGCTGATTATTTTTGACGGGTCCGGCGAATCAGAGTCTTTATTTTTGTCGCCTGCGTCGGACGCAAGGCGGCTGAGCACGTCGGAAATCGGCTTGAAATGGACCCAGCCGTAGGCCAGCGCATTGCGGAACCGGGCCTGGTAGTCGGCGGCAAAGGCGGTTTGCTCGCTGAGGGGCTGAAGGGCGCCGCCCGACTGACGCGCGAGAATTTTTTCAATGGCATTAGCATCACTGCCGACGATCAAAAGCGATTCGGATTGGCCCATCGTAACCGAGGCTTTTGATCCCGGCTTGCTCTCTTCCAGCTTTTCCTTCGAGCTGTCCTGTTTCGAATCGGAGAGCGATTTCGCCAGGGTCTTCGCCACGTCTCCGGCGGAGACTGTCAACGTGGTGAATTCGACATCGCGGATTTTTTCCGTCTTCAATTTTCTGCCGCTATCAATCCACTTCTTCCGTAGATCAGCGAGGTTGGTCTTAAGCTGGCTGCTCTTGTCCTTGGCGTCGATGAGCAACATCCACGCCGGCAAGGGGTCCTCCTTTCCCTGCCACCCGTTTTGGAGAACTGCGAAGGTGAGCTGGCCTTGGGCCAGACGGCGGTAGTCTTCAAACTTCACGCCCAGGTCGCGTTCCAGGGGCTTGATGAATTCATCGTTGATTTTGCCAACCAGTTTGTCTTTGAACGGCTTTAACGCCGGATCGCGCCAAAGCTGACTGCCGGCATTGGCGTCGTACGCGGCCCTGGCCTTCGCGCAATCGGGCACCGTAAAGACGCCCAGGGTCTCGGCGGGCAAAAGCTTTTCCGGAGTCGGAACGGCCGCATGGCCGATGAACGACAGGGACGCCAGCCAGGCGAGGATCTTGAATCGCTTGTTCATACGATAAGGTTTCGGTGTTTTCCAGTTGTCGAAATAAGCTTCATTTTGTCCTGCAAACCGACTGAGGGTCTTTGTGCCAGGGTCGGGTCTGTTGCCAGCCGGGTCGAAGCTTGGCTCAAATGCGGGCATCCAGGCAAGAAAACACTTTCATCAGGTCTTGAGTTGCGCGGGAATCAGCGGGCTTCAGTCCGCTTTTGGGCGCGGCTCGGGGGCTCAAGATAGCGATACGGGTTGCTGGGGTTGTCGTTGTCGTAAGCGTAAGCGTCGCGATGCTGCAGGAAATATTTGACGGCTTCGGCCGGTATCGCGAAACCGAGTCCTTCGCCAAAAGTGATTTTCATGTTGGTCACGCCCACCACTTCGCCCCGCAGATCGAACAACGGCCCGCCACTGTTGCCGGGATTGATTTGCGCGGTGGTTTGCAAATACAACTCTCCCTGCATCGGACGGGTCTTGGTGCTGACGATGCCTTCGGTCACGGTGCGTTCCAGTCCCATTGGACTGCCGATGGCGAACACGCGCTCCCCCACCGAAAGCGCGTCCGAATCGCCCAGCAAAACCTTCGCGAAGCTCGGCGCGTCCTGGTCTTCAATTTTCAACAAAGCCAGGTCGGAGAATTTGTTGATCGCGATAATTTTGACGTGCTTGTAACTTTTGCGTTCGAGTTGACCGCTTTTCTGATGATACACCTCAACCGAGATTTGTGTTTCGTTTTCGATGACGTGAAAATTCGTGATGAGGTAGCCTTCCTCGTTGATGATGAAGCCGGAACCCAGTCCGCTGGGAGTGCGCACCTGGACCACGGCTGCGCCCAGTTGGCCGACCAGCTCACGGACGGAACGTTCAGGCAGCGCGACGGCGGCGGACTGGAAAAGACCGTTAATGGCCGACTGGTTGGTGGCGGCGGCAGTTGGAGTCCGTTTGTCGATGTGTCCCGAACTGTCGCTTTCGGTGATTTTTTCAATCTGATTTCGCGGCACAACCAGCACGGTATAGCCGACATCAACAAACACCTGGTCGTGCTTCCTGGCCAGAATGCGTCCGGTAATGGCCGCTTTGTCCTTCAACTGGATTGTGTCGGCGAAAGCGAAGGAAAGGCCGGACCAGACAACCCACATGACGAACGCGAACCGTTTTGACATGGGCAGATCCTACCTGCGACGCGCGATTGTGACAAGCAGGCTTTGGCCCGGGGCGCGGTTGACTTACCTGTCCCTCATGCTGTGCCATTGTTTCCGGGCGATCTTCCAATCTTTCGGAGTATTGATATTGAACAATTCGTGCGTCTGGCAACGTGGGAGAGTGACGGTTTGAGCGTGGAGCGAGCGCGCCAGTTGGTGCAGCGAAAACTGCCTGGTGGTCATCTGTCGCTCCACGACAGCCAGCGCCGCGCGACGCAATAAAAAAGGAAACCCAATACGGCCGTTGTCCTTCACGAACAGCGCCGTTTTTCGGCGAGCCAACCTGCGGAGCAGCGTATTCAATAAATCCGTCGAGATGAATGGCATGTCGCAGGAAAGAAAAAGAATGGTTTCAGCCCGGCTTGTTGCCAGGGCCGAGTAAACGCCGCCCAGCGGACCACGCCGGGGAACCAAATCGCGACGAATGACCCGGTGCGGCAGGCCTGAGTTTCGGGCGGCCGCACGGATATGGCCAAGCAGAGTGCGCTTCCCCAAACGCAGCGAAGCCTTATTGCGCCTCATCCGCGAACTCGCGCCACCGGCGAGAATGTCGATTTCACAATGCCCGACATTCGCGTCGGCTGTGTTGTCTCGTGGGTGCGCTTTCAAGGCTCTTTTCGAACGCAACCTGAGACGAGGAGGCGTGTCGAGGCAAAAGAAAATCAGTCCCGCAGCCCTTTTTGTTCAGGTCAACCCATCCGTCGGCGACCACAAAAACGAGGGCAGATTTCTTGTTGACCGAGGCGAGAACCTGTTGTTATCTAAACTTGTTCCCAGAATCAAGCGAACTAATCGCCTTGCAGACGGGCTGTCCGAGAATCGTTTAGTTTTGACCAACTCAATGGAGAATAAAGTTATGAGAACGACATGGTTTAAAGTGGTTTTCCTGGGTTGCCTTCTTGCAAGTCTTCCAGCCTATGCGCAGCGTCCAGCCATTTTTTATGTCGCGGATCCCACGGCTCTAAACGCCGCGGACCAGGCGGCGTTCGATCGGTTGACGGCCTTGGGTTTTTCCGTGACTGCGATTGACGACAACCTTTCCGATCCTGCCGATGCCACCGGCCAGCAATTGATCGTCATTTCTTCCACGGTGACGTCGGGGAATATCGGGACGAAGCATACGGCGACGGCGGTGCCAATTCTGAACTGGGAACCCGCGCTTTTCGACGAACTGGGTATCCAGGCGAACAACGCCAACGGCGTAACGATTGCAGGGACGCAAATCGAGATTGTCGATGCGAGCCATCCCTTGGCTGGGGGCCTGCCTGCGGGTGTCATGGTTTTTTTCAACGCGGCCGGGGGGCTGGCTTCTCCCGATACGCCGGTCGCCAGCGTGAATATCGTCGCCCGGGAGGTTGGGGGAACACGTCCCGTTATTGTGGGCGTTGAAAAAGGAGCGGCTCTGAATCCGGCTCGCATTGCCGCAGCTCCAGAGCGGCGTGTGTGTTTCCCGTTGGACAACGATTCGTTCGCGAGGTTGACAGCCGACGGTTTGACTCTCTTCGATGCGGCCATCAATTGGGCTGCAGGTCCGACCAATGCTCCGGTTGGCGTGGCACAAAGCCCGACCAATTTGACGGTGATCGAAAATCAAAGTGCCGCTTTCAGCGTAATTGTGACTGGAGCGCCGCCATGGTCATTCCAGTGGCAGCGCAGTGCTGGCGCCGGCGTCTTCACCAACATACCCGGAGCGGCTTCGAGGACGTTCACCTTCTCCCCGGTGAAACTCACTGATGACAGCGCGTCATTCCGCGTCCAGGTGGCCAACGCTTTCGGCAACGCCACGAGCGGCGCGGCAACCTTGACCGTGACCAGAGACACAACCGCGCCGACGATCACGGATGCGCTCACTCGAGGGAATCCGAACGGCTTGTTTGTCGTCTTTAGCGAGCAAGTCACTGCCGTCACAGCGACCAACAAGAACAATTACACGATCAATAACGGTGTCACTGTGAACGGCGCGAGCCTGCAGGCGGATGGCCTCACCGTTTTGCTGACGACCACCGCCATCGCCTCGGGCAGAGGTTACCTTCTGACCGTCAGCGGCGTCCAGGACACCGCGGCGGTTCCGAACACGATCGCGGCGAATTCTCAAATCCAAGGAACTCAATTCCGCGGTTACGTCACTGCGCCGTCCTCCGGCAACTACGTCCTTTTTATTTGCTCCGATGATTCCTCTGTGTTGTACCTCAGTACCGATGAGAATCCGGCGAATAAGAAGCTGATCGCGACTGAGACGTCCTGGTCGAACACCAGACAATGGATTGACACCGACCCTGGAAGCACCACCGATATTACGGCGAAGCGCTCGGATCAGTTTTTGGGAAGTGAATGGCCGACGCCCAACGTGATTACGCTGACTTCGGGCAACCGTTATTATATTGAAGCGATCCACGCAGAAGGAGGAGGGGGCGACAATATCGCTGTGACCTGGCAACTGCCGGGTGCCCTCGAACCGGTCGATGGGGATTCGCCGATTCCGGGTCGATACCTTTCCGCTTTGGGCATCACTCCGGGGCCGGTCACGATCACCACCCAGCCCAACAGCCCGCCGGTGCAGGAGCCCGGCTCCGTCACCTTCACGGTTGGCTCCTCCGGATCACCGCCGTTCACCTACCAATGGTTTCGAGACGGGACAGCGATTCCGGGAGCCACCGGCCAGAGTTACTCCATTGCCTTCGTCCGAAGCTCAGACAACCTAGCCAGGTTCAAGGTGACCGTCGCCAATGCGTTTAGCAGCGCGGCCAGCAGCGAGGCGACGCTGACGGTCATTCCGGACAGGACGCCGCCGCGACCGGTCCAGGTCAACTCGGTCGATGGCACGTTCAAAGTGATCACGATGACGTACAATGAGTTGATGGACAAAGCTTCGACTGAGACGGCGCAGAACTACGTGTTTTCGCCTGGCAACATCGTTGCCACGAATGTCACGCTGGACGCGACCCTCACGAATGTGACGATCATGACGGGCAGCGCGTTGACTCCCAACGTAACGAACACGCTCACGCTTAACGGGGTCAAGGACGTGGCTGCCAACGCGGTCGTACCGAACACCTCAATCCAGTTCGTGTTCAACCCAGTGACCTATGCCGCGAACATCCTGTTCGACGGGCCGATTGCCTACTATCGGTTCGAGGAAGCCGCCGCTGCGACGGTGGCCACGAACAGTGGGAGCACGGGCGGCGACGGTCTGTTCATGAGTGATATTGGAGGCGGCGGTCCCGCCAAGGCAGACCCAGGTCCGCGCCCGCCTGCTTTCGTCGGCTTCGACGCCAACAATCGCGCGGCCACGTTCGATGGTCTGGGTGACTGGGTGAACACCCAAAATCCGTTCCTCCAGGATCGCGGGGCGTTTACCCTGGAATACTGGGTCGCGCCGGCGAACCGGGTTTCGGACCCGACCACATTCGGCACGCGAATCGGCATCGTCGGTCAGAACGACGCCGTCGAGTATGGCTTCATCGACGCGAACACGATTCAGATCTGGACGCCCGTGGACAATCTGAACACGGCCTATTCGTTCCCCGACAACGAATGGCATCATGTGGCGACCATCGCCTCCGGAACCTCCCTCCGGACCTATTACGACGGCGTGTTGCAAGCGTCAACCAGCGTGACGACGATGGACTACGGCGCTTCATCTTTTAACGTCAACATCGGTGGCGGTGGGGTCTTCGACGGTTCGGGTAACTACTTCACTGGGAAAATTGATGAAGTGGCGATTTTCGACAAAGCGATTCCGGCTGCCCGCGTTGCCGCTCATTACACTGCCGGAAAGAGCGGCGGCGTGCTGGTGACGAGCGGGACGGTTACGGTTCCGGCAGGCATCACCTTGAGTGTATCGAGATCGGGTAACAATCTCAACATCTCCTGGACACCCGCCGGTGGCACGCTGCAGTTCGCAACAACGCTAAGCGGCACTCCTATCCAGTGGAACAATGTTGTGCCCGCGCCCTCCAACCCGGCAACGATTGCGATCGGGACCGGCAACACCTTCTATCGGGTCCAGAACCCATGACTTGAGCTTCACTCAGACAGAAAGACCGGACTTCGTCCGGTCTTTTTTTTCGTCGTTCATGAATTGAACGCTGTGATGTTAATAAGACGGGAGCCGTGCAAAATGAATTTTTTCATCGCCAATTTTTAGAACCCGATGTCTAAGTCCCGGGTGCAGTCGGCACGAAACAGGTGCTCTGGCAAAGGCACGACCATTTCCCTCATGCTAATGGCTTGTGGACTGGCGGTGCTACTCTGTGTCCTGGGGCGCCTGGCAAAGCTCGCGTCGCCAGGTTCCCGCCGGCCTGCGCCCGGAATTTCTTCCAAAGCGGCCTTTGATAAAACCGCTTTTGATGATCATAAATCAGCGGTTCGCGTCGCCAACGTGCAGATTGTGGATTTCGATCGTGATGGATTGAATGACATACTGGTTTGTGACTCGGCGAGAAATGCAGTCATCTTATATCGTCAAACCTCAAGCGGCCAGTTCACGGAGCGGGTTCTGGCCGACAATTTGAAGTGTCCGGCTCACGCAACGGTGGTGGACCTGGACAAAGATGGCGATCTCGATGTGGTCGTCGCCGTCCTGGGCAGCATCTTTCCCTGGGACGAACTCGTCGGTAGAGTTGTGTTGCTGGAAAACGAAGGGGACCATTTCACGCAGCACGTCTTGCTTGATGACGTGCGGCGCGTGGCCGATGTGGAAGCGGGGGATCTGGACGGCGATGGCGACATTGATCTGGCCGTGGCGGTATTCGGCTATGCGCGCGGGGAGGTGTTGTGGCTGGAGAACCTCGGCAAAAAAGATGGTCAATGGCGCTTTCGCGACCATCAACTGCTCGACCGGCCCGGGGTGATTCATGTTCCGGTCGGTGATCTGGATGGCGACGGCGACCTGGACATAGCAGCGGTGGTTTCGCAGGACGAGGAAGAGCTGTGGACATTTGAGAACCTGGGGCAGGGCCGATTCAAACCGCGGCGGATATACGCTTCACCCAATTACGACGTCGGGAGCGCGGGGCTGCTGATGTGTGACCTCGACCAGGACGGCAAGCTCGATCTGCTGTTACCACAAGGAGACAATCTGGAAGATCCCTATGCCTGGCCCCAGCCGTATCACGGTTGTCTCTGGTTCAAAAACCTGGGCAATTGGCGTTTCGAGTCCAAACGCATCGCGAGCTTCGGTGGCACTTACGCGGCGGCGGTGGGGGATTTGGACGGGGACGGTGACCCGGACGTCGTGTTGGTCAGTCTGTGCAACGACTGGAGCGACCCGACACGTCCCAGCGTGGTATGGCTGGAGAACGACGGGCATCAGAATTTCAAGATGTGGCCGATCGATACAACTCCGATCGGTTTGATCACGGTGGCTTGCGGCGACCTGAACAAAGATGGCCGGGCCGACATTGTTGCCGGGAGCCTCATTCTGCCACCCATCACTGAGCGGCGGGTCGAACGCATTACGACCTGGGTGAGCAGGAAAGACAAGAGATGACAAGACTTCAACGGCTTCTGGTTGCCGCCATTGCGCTCGAGCTGGCCGGGCTTTGCCTCTGGTGGCGGCGGCATTCCCGTCCCGGACCGCTGCCGCAGATCGATTGGAGCGTTTGCATGATCGAGAGCACGGTTGCCGACGAAATCCGCGAGATGGAAAAACGTCTGCAACCGGGCAATCCTGCGGGTTGGTCGGAGCTGGCCGCCGCATACCGCGCCTTCGGCCTGTTTCCGCAGGCCGAGTATTGTTACCGGCAGGTGGACAAATTATCGCCGAAGGATCGGAGTTATTTGTATTACTGGGCGGAGTGCGCTGACCTGATGGGCCGGACTCGGGCGGCAACCAAACGCTACCGGCAGGTCATCGACGCGAAATTGTCCGTTCCCCTGGGCATTCAGACGATTCAATACTGCTGGCTGAACATCGGCCAGGATCGTTTGCGCGAAGAGAATGTGCCGGCGGCGATGGATGCCTTGCGCGAGGCGCCGGACATTCCCAAGGCGAAATTTCTTCTTGCGCGGGTGTTGATCCGGTCCGGCCGCGCGAAAGAAGCCATTGCGCTGCTGGACGATCTCCTGCGCGACTCTCCCGGCGTGATCGAGTATAACCAGATGAAATCCTGGGCTGAAGACGAACTTGGCGATCAAGACGCGGCGCAGGAATTCTATGAGCGGTCTCTCCGTTCGCGACAGGAATTGTCGAAATCGGACCCGACTTACCAGGAGGTGCTGGAGCGACGCAAGAGCATGGGCAGCCAGTCGTGGCACGAAAAGAGTCTGCAACTCGAAACGCAGGGCAAACTACAGGACGCGCTGGAGTGGAGCCGCAAGGCGGTTCAGGCCTTTTGGGCCGAGGACCGCGCGCAAGAGCTCGCCAGGCTGGAGCTGTTGACGGGCCATCCCAAGGAAGCTATCGCATTGGCTGAGGAGTGCGTAAATCGGGTAGGCGCCTCCGCTAAAACGCTCGACATTATCGGCGTTGCCTCGGTTCAACTCGGTGACCGTGCCAGGGCGCAGCGCGTCTGGGAGCAGGCGATCGAGCTTGAGCCGACGCCGAATCTATATGGAAAGCTCGCGGAACTGCGGCGTCTGGCTGACGACGCCCTGGGAGCGGCTCGTTACTGGTCGTTGGAACAGTATCAGACAGGCAAAGACGCCTGGCTCAATAACGATCTCACCGCTGCGCGGGAACATCTTGAAAAGGCCGTCGCTTTGTACGAAGGCCACCCTCACACCTGGTTTTACCTGGGCCAAACGCGTCGTTTTCTGGGCGACATTCCGGGCGCCAAAGCCGCGTATCGGCGTTGCTTGCAAATCAACCCTGACCACGGTCGTGCGTTGCGCGCATGGGAGCGGCTTAATCAGGAGAGTCGCAAATGAATCTTATCCTTGTCTGAATACCGTTCTGCGGTAACCTGCTCAGTCTGCAAAAGCCAATTCGTATTGAGCGGGGGAGGAAGCGACCTCCTCCTCACCGACGTGCCCGCCAAGGTGAAGAAAGCTCTTCGTCGCCGCTTGCGGACAAATGGGGAAGGTTCAAGGGGCTCCTCGCGAAGCCGGTCAACGGCGCTTCATTGGCCGTCGTTCGCATTTGCATCGGCGCGGTGATGGTTCTGGAGGCGTACTCGCTGATCAGACCCTCCGCGATGACGATGGGGCACACTCCTTCGGAAACATATTATACCGGTTCAGACATCAAGTTTCCCTTTCCGTATGAAGGATTCAACTGGCTCCCGTTATTGCCGCCTCATTGGATCTATGCGCTGGTTGGGATGCTGGCGCTGGCCGGTTTGATGATGGCACTGGGGTTTTGGTATCGTGTTTCTGCGGCCACGGTTTTCCTGATCTGGGCCTATCTGTTCCTGGTGGAATCGACGAGGACGTACTGGCAGAGCTACTATTACGTCGAATTGCTGTTCACCTTTCTCCTGCTTTGGATGCCGGCAGCCCGAAGGTACAGCGTGGACGCATGGCTCGCGCGCGATCAAGACCCGCCGCGAACGGTTCCGTATTGGACCGTCCTGCTATTACGCGGACAATTGGTGGTCATGTACTTTTACGGAGGCGTGGCCAAGTTAAACGCGGACTGGTTATTGGATGCGGCGCCACTGCGGTGGAACCTTACGGAGGCGCACGTAACGGCACACTTCAAACCTTATCTGACTGCCGCACAACTCGGAGTTGTTAACAGCCTCTTGCACGATCCTCGGCTCGCGTATTTCCTTTGCTATGCGGGCGCGCTGTTCGATTTGTCCATCGGATGGCTGTTGATGGTCCGGCGAACGCGAATTTTTGCCATGATCCTCATGGTGATCTTCCATGCAACCAATCATTTCGTCATCTACGATAACATTGACTGGCTTCCATTAGTAGGCGTCACGACCGCGCTGATCTTTCTGGATCCGGACTGGCCAGAGCGGTGGTGGAGTTGGCTGCGACGTCCCTCGGTCGCCAAACCGGATTGGGGTTGGTTCACGGCGGGAGCCATCGTGCTCCCGGTTGTGGGTGCTGCGCTGGGTTGGAAGTCGAAGGCCAGCGCGCAGCCGCCGGAGAGGAAAGCACAATGTCACCTCGGACGCTGCGCCGCGCCGTTCGTGGTTGTCTGGCTTGTCTGGCAGGCGCTGATGCCGGCACGTCACTACCTGATACCGGGCGACGGACGATTTACCTACGAGGGGCTTAGCTTCAGTTGGCGATTGAAAGCGGACGATCATCGTGCTTTGGGTGCTCAACTCTTCCTTGGAGACACGACGATTATCTCGAGCGACGAGGCGGGACGGACCGGGATCAATTGGGACCGATGGCACGGAGACAAGGTGGTGTATCGCAAGGTCACACCAGGCCGGATCAACTGGGCGCAGCTTCCTGAAATCATGGTCCTGCTTGAGCCCGTGGTTGGAGAGCGAATTATCTACAACCCCTTGGCCGGGTCGTCCGTCTCGCGCACAGAAGCGGAAGCTGAGGATCGCGTGAGGAGCATCTGGCAGGAGTTTTACGGCCGGCAGCCGAAAGCCATTCGTCCTACTGCGCCGCTTTCACAGGTCCTCAATTCTGTTTCAGTGGCCTTAAAGAACGGAGGCCAAAATCAGGAAGCAGCGAAACTCGCCGACCTCGCTTCCCGAATGATGCGGCTCGACCAAAATGAACCAGGACTCCAGCCGGCGGTGTTGACCCTTCGCGACGTCCGCGCGGCGCTCAATGAACTTCACGGCCGCGACAAGAGCGGGGAGATGAATCGCACATTGCGACAGATGGATCCCTTCGCGTTGGATCGAGAGAGCCACCACCCTGTCCCATTTCTGCTGATAGAAGACCCGCAATTGTCCGACGACGAATCGCGCAAAGATTCAGGCCGGGTCGATCGACATGCTTGGAAAGCCGGACCGCACACGCGCGAGCGAACAGGTCCCGGGGAGGTTCACGTGGGCGGTGAGCCTTTGGTGATCTACACGAGCAACAACCTTCGCGCGGACGCGAGGGAAATGCTGCCCCAGGCGTGCATATTCGACTCTGACAAGCCTGAGCAACCCGCGTATATTTATTGGAGCTGCCTTAAGGACCTGACCGTTTCAAAATTCAACCACATCAGCAACCAGGCATTCTACCTCAGACGATACGCGCGACGCGTCGCCACCCTTTGGGAAAAGGAGTATGGACGCCGGCCAGCCGTCCATGCCTCAACGGCAGTGTCGTTAAATGGCCGGCCATTTCAACAACTGGTCGATCCCGATGCCGACCTGGCCAGCGTGCCAGTGACCTGGTTCCGTCACAATCCTTGGATCCGAGACCTGGAAACGCCGCGAATCCCACGCGAGACGCTGGCGGGAACGCCAGCTGATTGATTCACGCGACAGGAGCGAGGGGAGTCGTCGGTCGGTAAGGCGAAGCACAAGTCGTCCGCGGAGCGCGGTTAGGATAGGGGGAGGAACGGGGCTACAGTTGGCCGATTCAACCATGAAGCCGGCCGGGTCCGACCGGCGAAGCGAAGCTTTTTGGAGGCGAACCGGCTCGATCCAGGGGTGGGCAGCAATATTTTTAATTTTTTTATTGCAACCAGTAAGCGATTCTGATACTCATAACAGTGTTCCAGATAGTTCCGCCACTGTCGCGGCGGTATTCCTGATTCCGAGTGCTGCCGTCAGAGCCGCAGCTCCCCCGGCGCCACAGGGTTTCATTACGGCAAGAGACTATTACAACCTCAACACCGGCAACGGCGTTGCCCTCTCTGGCCTGACCAATAACGCCAAGTTCCCGGATGCACCGGATTTTGTCGATTACCCCACATTATTTGAAGTGCATCCCGACGCTGACCCCACTCAAACACCCGCTGGCGACCCGCTCGGACTCTCCGACTACGGTTCTCAGCTCATCGGTTACTTTTACCCGGATACCACGGGGCCCTATACCTTCTATATTTGTTCGGACGACCTTTCGGTTCTGTACCTGAGCACAGACGACAGCCCGGCGAACAAGCACCTGATCGCGGCTGAAACGGGCTGGTCCAGTGCCAGGCAATATGACACCTCGGTGGGCGGCAGTGACCTGACGGCTAAGCGGTCCGATCAATATAAAGGAACGCAGTGGCCCACTAAAAATCCCGACGGCACCGCAAACGTCACCCTGACCCAGGGCAAAGCGTACTACATCGAAGCGCTGTTCAAAGAGGGCGGCGGCGGCGATAACTTGTCTGTCAGCCTCGACGCACTGGCGCCGATTCCCGGCACGAGGTTGTCGTCGTTTGATCGGGCCTCGGCGACCGCGCCGTTTGTCTCCTCATTCACCGGCCATGGGGGCGGATTCTATTTTCAGATCAAGGAAACAACTGGCGGCAGCCAGGTCAACTTCAGCTCGGCTCAATTAAAGTTCGATGGCGTTTCGGTCACCCCGACTGTAACCAGAGTGATTGACCGCGTGGTGGTGGCCTACTTGACGCCAGCTCCTTTGACGGCCGGCTCCGCTCACACCGCGGTCCTGACGTTTGCCGACAACGCAACACCCCCCTTAACACAAAGCTCGACCCATCAATATACCGTCGGACCTTACTCGACTGTTCCGGCCGGATACGCCTTGTCCAGTGCGGCGACTGATCCGGGAATGAAGGCGCAGGTGTACCAGATTGATTTTGTGCGCGCCCCAGGCAATTCGGATTCGATTGCGAACGCCGAGCAACAGTGGGCGCGGGGGTTCATCGATCCGAACACCGGCCAGCCTTATCCGAACGTGGCAAATGCGCAAGCGCAAGCCGGGCCGATTAACGTTGCCTCCATCAATTGGAACGGCGCGATGGACCCGGGCTGGCCGGACACCGATCTGGGCGTGGAGATTGGCGATTTCCAATCCACGAACAACCCGCCGATGAACATTTTGGACGTGCCGATTCCCGGCATACCCGGGACGGGCTCAGATCCTAGTTCAGGGACCGATGGCGGCCGAGCGGTGGACAACATCGTGGCCGAGCTTGAAACCTACCTGCACCTGGCGCCCGGATTCTATCGCATGGGCGTGAACAGCGACGACGGCTTCAAAGTGACGGTGGCGCCCGGCGTTCCAAACCCGTTTGGTCTGGTGCTGGGTTCGTTTGACGGCGTTCGTGGTTCATCCGACAGCCTGTTCGATTTCGTGGCTACTGCCGATGGTTACTATCCCTTCCGCCTGCTCTGGTGGCAGGGTGACGGCGGGGCGAACCTGGAATGGTTTGTGGTGGACCTTGCCACCGGTAACAAGTATCTCGTCAACCAGAACGATCCAAAGGCGGTGACGGCCTTCCGTACCGGGACCGGTCGCGCGTATGTGCAATCCGTACTGCCGGCGGACGGATGGGGCGGGGTGACAACCAACGCCAACGAGAAGCTCAAAATCGTTTTGCAGGATGCGCGGACAACGGTGGTCGCTGGGTCGATTGTGTTGCAGATCGATGGCGCCGCCGTGACGCCGACCATCAACAGGAGCGGCCTCACGACGACGGTGACGCAAAATGCGCCGGCGGGAGGTTATGCCTGGGGTTCGACGCATACCGGGACCCTGATTTGGGGAGAGAGCACTTCGCCGCAGACCATGTGGACGAACAATTTCTCGTTCTCGGTCATATCACAGACACCGGACGACTTGCCTGCCAACTCGTTCTGGATTGAGGCGGAGGACTTTAACGCCACCGGGACGCCTGTTCCTGCTTCCGTCAGCACGATGCCGTATGATGTTGGCGTCAGCATGCCTTACGACACAATCGGGGCGACCTGGAACGTGGACTACAACAATAATGACAGTCACGAAAACACCAACCCGACCACCTACCGCAGTACCGGCGACCCGGATACAGACGGCCGGAGCATTGACCTTACGACAAGCACCGGCGGACGTTTCGCGGAGCGGCGGCCCGGTGGTTTCGACATGACTTCCAATTACCGAATTGGCTGGGTGGACAACGGCGAGTGGTACAACTACACTCGGACGATTCCGCCAGGCGTCTATACGGCTTTTGCGGCGCTGTCGTACGGAGCTACGGCGGGAACCGTGCCGCATGCGCTGGCCGGGAAGCTGAGCATCGTCACCAGCGGCGTGGGAACGACGACACAGACGTTGCAGGACCTGGGCACCTTTGATGCGCCCGCCTCCGGCGCCTGGGGAGACAACGATCTGGTGCCGATGAAGGGCGCAGATGGCACTGAAGGGGTGTTCAAACTCAGCGGCACGGCTGCGACAACGCTGCGCTTTACAACGGGCAGCGGGGACTATGACTGGTTCGTGCTGGTGCCAGTGACGGGCATTCCGGCGAAGCTCCAGTCCGTCGATCCGGACGGCCTGCATTTCCCCGTGAGCCGGGATGCGGTCATCAAATGGACGTTCGTTGACTTCAGCACCACCTTCAACACGGCCTCAGCGAAACTGAAGATCAACGGCGCAGATGTCGTCGCGCCGCAATTCACGGTCACGAAGACCGGCGATGTCACGACTGCGACCTATGATCCTCCTGGGCTGTTCGAGATCGGCAAGGCCTACAGCTACGAGCTGACCTGGGCGGACAGCGGCGGAACCTCACACACGAACAGCGGGAGTTTCCTGGCCCACTACATGCCGGGCTCGCCGGCCAACATGTTCCTCATCGAAGACGAAGACTTCAACACGGGCGGCGGCCAGGTGCAGGCGGCGGCCAACACCATGCCGTACCTCGGAGGCGCTTACAACGGCCTTGCGGCCGTGCCGAATATCGACTATGCTCGGCCTGCCAACGAACCCAGCGGCGACATCTACCGCACCAATGAGGTGCCAAACGTGCCGATGTCGGCGCAGAACGACGCCAACGGCACGGTGCGGGCGACCGACGCGACCGGCACTCCCACCTGGACACTGACGACCAACTACCGGCTCGGCTGGGCCGATTCCGGCAACTGGTACAACTACACCCGCCAGATCCCGGCCGGCAACTATCAGGTCTGGGCGTCGATGTCCTTTGGTGAAGCTCCCAGTGCGGCGCTGCAACTCCGCGGCAACCTGAGCCAGGTGACCAGCGATCCGACCAAGGCCAACCAGACCATTGCATCGGTCGGCTACTTCCGGGCGCCCGCGACGGGCGGTTGGGGCGCCAACCGGCTGGTTCCGCTGCGCACCACGGCGACCGACGCGAGCGGCGACGCTGCGGTGGTCAGTCTGGGCGGGGCTACGCCGACAACGCTCCGGTTTGAGGACGAGAGCGGCGACGCGGACTACATCATACTGGTGTCGACGGGGCCGTCATTCCGTTTCAATCCGCCAACTATATCGGGCAACGGCGTTAACCTCTCATGGTTGGGGACCGCGGCGCTGCTGCAAGAGGCTAGCAACTTGACGGGCAGCCCCAGCGACTGGAGCAATATTGCCACTAACCCCGCGAGCCCGGTCACCCTGCCGATCGGAACGGCGGCCAGGAAGTTCTATCGGTTGCAACAGTAATCAACAAGCGAATCGAAAATCGACAAAAGACCGGTTGATCGTTATCCGGTCTTTTTTTTCAGCCACACGCTTGACGCTGACCGCCATTGCACGGCTACTCTTCCTCCCCATGAACCGACCCACCCCTTGGCCCTCCCAGGAGGGGAACTCGGCAAGCGTGCCCTGAATTGACTCCCCTTCCTCCGGAGGGGTTGGGGGTGGGTTCATGGCTCCGATGCGCGTCCAAATTTCTGGAGGTGTTCCCTCCCCATGAACCGTACCCCCTCATCTCGTCCTTCTCCCCCAGTGGGGGAGAAGGTGCCCGGAGGGCGGTTGAGGGGGATTCCCACCGTTCATGGGCGGAACGTGCGCACAAAGTTCGAGGAAATCTCTCCCCATTCCTTCGTCGTGTATGTGGCTAGCGTAGCGGCGGCCATCCGGCTGGCGTAGAGGGCGGCATCTTGCCGCCAGGGCAGTGTCAAGATGACCGCGCGCCCTCTGCCGCGGAGCGGTGCTTGCCAGTGGACGGATCCTGCTTTATAGGCACGGAGATGATTATGGCGAACGGATTGGCAGGCTGATGGAAGACTTCCGAAGTTGATGTTGTCCCGCGCCCAGATCCTCGGCCTGATGCTCTCTGGCAGCTTGCTGTCTGTGAACAGTGGGCTTCCAGGAGACGGGTGGCAGGTTGGCAGTGGGTTTAGAAGCGCGCCGTTGCAGGTTCCTTCGGCGGGCAAGCCGGGCTTCCTGAAATTGCCTCCATCGGCGACGCGAATTTTCTTCACCAATGGTCTGGGTGCGGAACGCTATCTCACCAATCAGATTTACCTGAACGGTTCCGGCGTGACGGCAGGTGATGTGGACGGCGACGGTTGGGTTGATCTTTACTTCTGTCGGCTGGATGGCCCGAACGCGCTTTATCGGAATCTGGGCAATTGGAAGTTTGAGGACATCACTGACAAGGCAGGCGTAGGCTGTGCGGACCTGGATGCCACCGGCGCCGCGTTAGCTGACGTTGACGGCGACGGTGATCTGGACCTGATCGTGAACTCGGTGGGCGGAGGAACGCACGTCTTCCTCAACGATGGCAAAGGGCATTTCACCGAACTGCGGCCATCGCTCAATCCGGGGAAGGCCGGCATGTCCCTGGCCCTGGCCGACATTGATGGCGACGGGGATCTGGACCTTTATATTGCCAATTACCGCGTGGACACCATCAGAGATCACCCTCAAACCGGTCTCCACGGGAACACGGTCAACGGAAAGCCGGTCATATTGAGCGTCAACGGTCGATCGGTTACGGAGCCGGATTTGATTGGGCGGTTTACGTTGAGCGAAAACGGAAAGATCGTCGAACACGGCGAAGCCGACGTGCTGTTGCGCAACGAAGGTGGCGGGAAGTTCACTCCTGTTTCGTTTACCGACGGAACGTTTCTTGATGAAGAGGGAAAGCCTCTGAAGGAACCGCCTTACGACTGGGGACTGTCTGTGATGTTTCGCGACATCAACGACGACGGCGCGCCGGACATTTATCTCTGCAACGATTTTGCCAGCGAAGATCGTATCTGGATCAACGATGGCAAAGGAAAGTTTCGCGCCATGAACAGGCTGGCGCTGCGCCAGACGAGCATGTTTTCGATGGGGATCGACTTTGCGGACCTGAATCGGGACGGCCGGGACGAATTCATCGTGTTGGACATGCTCAGCCGCAGCCACGCGAAACGCCAGCTCCAGGTGGGCGATCTCCCGCTCATATCGTCGGGCATCGGCGTGATGGACGACCGTCCGCAGTACTCACACAACACCCTTTTCCTGAATCGCGGCGACGGCACCTACGCGGAGGTCGCGCACTTCTGTGGCGTACAGGCGTCCGAGTGGTCCTGGACACCGGTTTTTCTCGATGTGGATCTGGACGGGTACGAAGACCTGCTCATTACCACCGGCCATGAATTGGAGATGCTGAACGCGGACGTTGCCGAGCGAATCCAGCAGATGAAGGCGCAGGGCAAACTGTCAATCGCCGAACAGTTGAATCTGCGCAAACTGTTTCCGCGGCTTGACACTCCCAAAGTGGTTTTTCGCAATCGAGGTAATTTGGTTTTTGAAGATGTCAGTGAGGCGTGGGGCTTTGACACGCGGGGTGTGTCGCACGGGATGTGTCTGGCTGACCTGGACGGGGACGGGGACCTGGATGTGGTGGTGAACAATTTGAACGGGGTGGCTGGAGTGTATCGGAACGAGAGCGTTGCTCCGCGGGTAGCCGTGAGGTTGAAAGGGTTGCCCGGGAACACGCGTGGGATTGGAGCGAAGGTTTGGGTGTATGGGGGAGCGGTGCCGATGCAAAGCCAGGAGATGATCTGCGGGGGCAGATACTTGAGCAGTGATGATCCGATGCGGGTGTTTGCGGCCGGGAGTCTGACCAATGAGCCGCGCATCGAAGTGAGCTGGCGCAGCGGGAAACGCAGCGTGGTCAATGGGGCGAAGGCGAACCGGATTTACGAGATTGACGAAGCCCAGGCAACCTCGAACCTCGAACCTCGAACCTCGAACCTCGAACCTCAGCCGGTGTTTGAAGACGTGAGCCGGTTGATTGGGCACGTGCATCACGAGGAGCCGTATAATGATTTTGAGCGGCAGCCGTTGTTGCCCCGGAAACTGAGCCAGTTGGGGCCTGGGGTGGGCTGGGTGGATGTGGACGGGGATGGATGGGAGGATTTGGTGATTGGCAGCGGGCGCGGGGGCCGACTGGGGGTCTATGTGAATGATCGTCGGGGCGGATTCAAACCTTGGGCGGGGGCGCGGTTTGAGAAGGTGGTGACGCGGGACCAGACGACGGTGTTGGGGACGGAGTCGGGGTTGTTGGTGGGTTCTGCGAACTACGAGGACGGGTTGACCAACGGGGGATGCGTGCGGATTTATGAAGCCGGGCAGAAGGTGAGCGGGGAGAGCGTGCTGGGGCAACGGTTCAGTGTGGGGCCGCTGGCGCTGGCGGACGTGGATGGGGACGGGAACCTGGACTTGTTTGTGGGCGGGCGTATGGTGGCGGGGAGATATCCGGAGTCGGCCGATTCAGTGTTGTTAAAGAACGAAGGCGGGCGACTGGCGCTGTCGCAGCGCTTGGAGCAGGCGGGCCTGGTCAGCGGGGCGGTCTTCAGCGATCTGGACGGAGACGGGAAGCCCGAATTGATATTGGCCTGCGAATGGGGGCCGATCAAAGTGTTCCACA
>QHNT01000115.1 GCA_003218515.1 Verrucomicrobiota bacterium
AGCCCAGTGATGAAATCCTGACCGCTCTCGAAGCGAACGACCAGGACATCGGCATTCTCTGTCCGCCACCGCGGTTGCCGAAAACGCTTCGCGTGACGCACCGATTCGAGGATGCCTTTACGCTGGTTGTGCCCGCAGATATCTCTTCCGAACTGGACAAGATTTCGAAGGCAAAAGCTCGAATGGAATGGCTCAAGGGCCGGAACTGGCTGCTGATTGAGGAACACTCCAACACTGGGCAACAACTGCGCGCATGGATGCGCCGGCAAGGTTGGCGTATCGAGCCGACGATGCAGCTCGATAATTTCGATCTGATCATCAACTTGGTTTCGCTCGGATTGGGAATCAGTTTTGTGCCCATCCGCGCTATGGCTCTATACAACCAGAAGCAGAAGTTGCTACGAGTTCCGCTGCCAACACGGTTCACCAGGGAGTTGGTTGTGGTGGTTCGCAAGCATCGGAAGCTGCCTGCGCACATTGATCAGTTCATCGCGAATGTCCTGTTTTGAAAATGGTACTCTCACGTGGATTTGCACCACGAACCTCCGCCTTCGCAAAGCGGCGTGCAGAACTGGTTACACCTTGAGAGCAATTTGCATTGAGCCACCTGGCGTCCGTGGCCGGACTCGCACCGGCTAGGCCCTGCTTGAAAGACAGGCTGCGCGAGCTGCTTTGCATTCACGGACTACTTGCGTAGGGCCAACAACTGGTCCCCGAGGTTGGTATCGCGCCAACGTCTCCTCGTCTTCAGCGAGGCGCTAATCTGTCTCAGCTACCCGGGGAAATTGGCCTGCCAAGCCGTAGCTGGCAGGCGAAGGTTGGTCGTCCCGCGCGGTAACGCTCCGCGGTCTTCCGCTTATCAGGCGGGCGCTCTGCTCTTGAGCTACGGGACGAGTTCCAATTGCGGCTTTGAACCAAACCGTCGCATCGGACGAAAAATGAAGTTCGGCTTCGTGGCCGGTCGGATCCGGATGACACGACTTGGTTTGTAGCTCTTTCGATAGAGCAACTGGCTTTGGTAACGGATAACGGGTCGCATAGGTTTCCTTTCGTCAGGGGTTAAGTGTTGGCGGATGGCCAAAATGGCGGAAGGCGTCGGTAATGCTCCGACCTCGGGTTTGAGCCGATCCTGTTTTCGGGACAGGTGCAGCCACCTTGTATCTGCCTGCCTTCCAGAAATGGTCAGGGTGGCAGGACTCGCACCGGCGTCCTCCGGGCGAGGCCGTCTGCTGCTGAGGGGAAACTGTTTTAGAGGCCGGCCAAGGCCAAGCCTTGAATGATTTTGCGGGAGATGTCCCGTTGACGCTCCGTGGACCGGACTTCACCGCGCTTGTGGGTGATATGCTTTTTCTCGAGCGTATAGAACAGGTCGCAATCGAAGCGTGTCTGCCAGTTCAATCCGTCTTCCTGATCGAGTGTGGCTTGGAGCGCGTCCGTTTTGAACGGCTGCCCAGGGCGCATCGTCGAGCCTTTGAGCACGACGACAAATTGTTTTCGGTCGATCCGTTCCTGCGCGGAGATCAAGAGGACAGGGTGAGCAGGGCCAAACAAGGGTCCAGTCCAGATTTCCCACGCCTTCACTCGCTGTCCTTGGGCTGAGCCGCGATGAAACGACGGATGGACTCTTCGTCGTCGTCGCGCTCGGCATAGAGACGCTCCAGAACCTTTTTCGGGAGCGGGTCAACGTTGGTGATGCGGCCGGTGGAGCCTGCAAACTGCTCGCGGACCTTCGGCAGGCCAGCCCGGATGCTCTGGCGCATCACGTCCTGCTGGGACAGGCCGGTTTGTTTTGCTGTTTCCCGGACAACCTTCAACAGGTCATCGGGCATCGAGAGAGGGATTGCCGCGCTCATGACATAAGAATCTTATATGGTTCCCGGACGTTTTCAAGCCGTTTGCCCGGACAGGTTAGCCCGGACAAGCCGGACGCCGATCCCGGACATGATTACCGGACAGCTGGGACATTTGCCATCCTTCAAGTCGCTCAGATCGAGCGCCGTGTGTTTGCGCGTGTGAATCTTGTCGCCGGCTTCCTCTATTTCGACCACGGCGGCGTCCGCCATAACCAGAACCCAGCCTTGCAGGACATGCATGTCATTGACGACTGGCGAGTCGTTGCCGTCCGGTTCGATCAGCAGACGGCCGTTGTCAGTGGTGAGTTTCATTTGCCCAGGGTTTTGATCTCCCACGGCGGCGGGGACCAACAGTGCAGTCGAATGAGCAGGCAGTTGAGCGCGGCGGTCTTCGACGGGAAATCGTGCGTCTGCCCAGACGCGGAACGCGCAGTGGTGACATACACCCTGAAATTGGCTGCCAGACTTGGACTCGCACCAAGACAAACGGTTTAACAGACCGCCGTGCTACTTTGACACCACCTGGCAATGGCGCTGCCGGCAGGATTTCCGCCTGCATCGTTCCGCTTAGAAGGCGGATGCCTCATGTGTTCGGCCACGGCAGCAATTTGAAATTGGTCAGCGCGGCAGGATTTGCACCTGCGGTCACCCGGTCCCAAGCCGGGCATGTTGCTGCTACACCACGCGCTGTTCGCCCCGGTGTGCTTGGGGCACACCGGGGACTTTGTTTCATGGGGATTGCGGGACCCACACACCTTGAACCTGTGTCCCGCGGTAAGATTTGGAAAATGGCGGACCCGAAGGGAGTTGCACCCTCAGCCTTCCCGCAGACAACGGGTTGCTCCGCTGATTGAGCTACGAGTCCAAAAATGGCCTGCCATCCGAAGCCCGCCGGCCGTGTGATAAAGCCCGCCTTCGTTTCTAAACGGCAAGAAACTACGGCGGACAGCCTTCGCATGTCTCGTGATTTTCCCACGCATCCGTTCTATTGACGCTGGCCTGCCAGCCGTAGCTCGTTGCCGTTTACGAGCGAAGGCTGGTGGGAAGTGCTGGTAACGCTCCAGTTCGTCTGCTTCCGATTTTGTTTTGTGACACCTGATTTACAGGCAGGCAATCGGATCACTTCCCTGAAATTGGCCTGCCAGCCGTAGCTCGCACATTGCCGTCTGATAAAGCCCGCCTTCGCCAACGGGCTTCGGCGGGCAGCCTTCGCCCGCCGCATCGCAGCGAGCGAAGGCTGGAGGCAAAGCTTATGAGGCTCACCTGAATCTCATTCTCCCCGCGGTGAAAATTTTCTTAGCTCGCTGCGTATCCCAATCAAGGTTGTCACAGGTGCCGGTGAAGAAATGCCCGGCCAGAACCTGACTTCAAGTTGCGTTCAAAAGCCATCGCCCGACGTTTATCTTTGAATGCGGTTGCAGATCGAAATAACCCACGGACGAAACTTCGATGTGTGTGGGACTTTCCCCGCATTATGATCATTCAATCGCCTCTGCAGATTTTCGGTTCGACCTGTATAAATCTGATTCGTCTGCGAAAGGGACTGCAAGGTGTAAACGTAGTGATAATCATTCATAACGATCGGCCCGCCTCCGTTTCTAAACGGCAAGAAACTATGGCGGGCAGCCTTCGCTTGTCACGTGGTTTTCCCACGCATCGTTCTATTGATACTGGCCTGCCAGCCGTAGCTCGTTGCCGTTTACGAGCGAAGGCTGGTGGAGTCGGCGGGTAACGCTCCCACATCAACCTGCTTGCAGGGCAGGTGCATTCCTTGTCTGCCACGACCCCAAAGAAAAACTGGCAAGTCGCCCTGGTGCTGCCCCAGGCAAGCTGAGTTTTGGAGACTCTGCTGCACGAGCTGGTGCGCGACTTATTGAAAATTAAAAGGGCCGGGAGTGTTCATGCTCGCGGCGCGCGCCTTGGCGGAGCCAACATTGGGTGAAGGCCCCGCCTTCCAACAAAGAACAAACACCTCCTGGCGATCTACTCGATCCCAGCCCGCGGTTTCACGACGGCTGTTTCGGTGTTTAGGGGCACACCTCCTACGAAGCCCTTCAATTGTAAAATCTGATCTAAACGTTCTGGCGCTGGTTTCGGCGACCGATGGGCAGACCCCATCGGTTGAGCGTGATCGCTCTGTCTCGCCAAATTCAGTTTCGCGCCAGTTGACATCATTCCGATGTCCGTCTTTTACTACTCACAGCTTCGATCCTTTCGTTTCGTTGATTTAATGGCTCATAGACAACAAAAAACCCTGCTCACACGCGGTAAGCAGGGTTTGAAAATTCTATGGACTTCGATTACCTGCTTACCTCCGGTCTATCCAATGTGGGTTCTTGACCCGATAGGCTAAGCTCACAATTCGACCGGCTATGACGTGTCGCTAACGCGACTGGCGTCATCGGCCAAATCGTGACTGATATGTTCATGCAAGTTTTCATCGAATGCAGGAGACGTTTACACCACCAAGAAAGTTACGTCAAATATTTTCGCTAAAATTCTTCAAAATGGATGAATCACTGCCTTCAACAATTCATCAACGCCAACCCAGCCCGCGTCGCCGAGCTTCAATCCGACCCGCTCCGGTTCGTGTCGTAGAATCAGGCTGAGGAACTTGCTGGTTCTGACTGTTTCTTTGTCGTTCAATGGAATCCGCCCTTCAAGATAATCGCCCAAGTTTGTGTTTCAGCGCTGAGCGAGGATGCCGCGATAACGCGCACTGCGGATTTCCGCAGCGATCACGAGAATGCTGATCGGAAGTTGAGTGAGAAACACCGGCAGCCACTCCAGGCGCCCGGACACGAACCAGGCACAAGAATTCACGAGGAACAAGGCGGCCCAAGTGAGTTCTTTCGGACGAACGATGCGAAACACATTGCAGAAAACAAAGAAGTGCACTGCCTCGATCAACAATAGCCACCAAAGTTCGCTGTGCATTCGCCACAAGCCGACTGCACCGCCTGCGAAACAAAGAAGAGCCAGACCGTCCGACCAGGAGAACCGGAAGCCCCAAGTGCGTTGTCGCCCGGGTTTCATACCGAGAGAGGCGAAACGATGATCGTCACATCGTCCGGCAGCGCCCCGGACGGATAGCGCACCAAGTCGATTAGCCGTTGTGCCGCCGCGTCAGGCGGATGGTCGCGGCAAACAGTCATGATTTGTTCCGTAGAGGTGTACGTAGAACGCTCCCGGTGAACACCGTGCCTGCACGCGGTGTCAGAATTCAGCCGTGAGTTTAGTCGTGCAAATAGCGCCGTCTGGTAATTGGCTGAGGAATCTCTTGAGTGTGGGGTGGTAACTTAACGGGGCGAAATCCGGGGCGATCAGCACGCGCGCGCCATCGTTGATATCCCAGGCAGAAAAATGGTCCTTGCGGAATCCACGAGAACAGCCAGCGATCAAACGCTAGGACTCCTACACGCTGAGAAACTGTCTGCTCCTTGCCGCGCACCTGCGTGCTAAAGGTGGTTGAGCCGGCGACTGGTCCAGCAAATGACAGCTTCTCCGCGCCGGATTCAACATCGAAAAGGCGCACACCCGGAATCAGCAAGAGATCATCGTCTCCGAGTCCCCAGACCGCGACGGTTCGATTGTCGATCCAGCACAATGGCCCATCCCAGTAATAGTCGCGCCGGCACAGCGATTTCTTGGATTCGCCATCCTCCGATTCCCAAACGTTTCGCTCAAGCCATCGCCTCAAACTCCACGTGGTAACGATCCCAACAGGGTGCCAAACCCATCCGTTGTCGGTGACCCACTCGCCATCCGGTGACACGGCTAAACCGCAATGAAAATAGTCCAAGTAATGTTCTGGCTGCGTCTCGCCACGGCGGAACGAAGTAGGATTGCGCTGGCTAAACAACGCTCCGTTCTCCGGGTCGGAGACATCAACCCGATTCCAGTCAGTGGAATGAATCAGCAATTGTCTGCTGTTCTGTTCCAGAAATGCGACAGGAAACTTGCAGTGCTCGGGATAATACTCCCCCCTGAGCAGTTGCATCGTAACCTGCCTTTTGATTCGGTCGAAGACCACTCCATTCCGGCCAAAAGTGTGAGTGACCGCGACGAAACGTCCGTCGCGCGAGACTTGCACGGACAACGGTTGATCCGTCGTCAGTCCAAGCTCGGAAATGGTCGCGACAATGCTAAGTGACGGTTCGGATGCATGGAACTTCATCAACTTGTCGTCGGCTGAGAGAACGATCCACGAATCAGCTCCGAGGGGTTCGGCGGCGACGGCGCGAATGTTCGATGTTGAGGGAGCAATAATTTCATGCTCCAATTCCAGCCCTAAATTGGGTATTTACATACTTGACGCTATGCGTCAGGTATGTAAATCCCCTAAATTGCGTGTCGGAATTTGAGGACCACCTATATCGCCCAGTCGTTTGCCGCAGGCAATGTCATGCACGCAGGAGTCACAAATCGTCTGCCAGAACCGCTCGCCTCGGTCTTGAAGTGCGCCACATTGCGGGCACAGGAGAACGAACGCTGTTCCGTCACCGATGAAATGGCGAATGTATTCTTGCGAAGCGTAGAATTCGCCACCGTCTCTCTTGGCAAGAAGGTGCTCGCACGCCCTGCCGACTTTTTCGGCATCGCGATGTTCGCAAACAATCGAGTCCATGTGCGTCGTTAATGCCCAGCTATCTCCTTCTTCGTCGCAACCCGCGCGGCGAGCGCTTTCAAATCCTGCTTCTTCAGCACCCCTTCGATCAACTCCGGCAACCTGTTCGGTGTGCACCCGAAGCAAGGCACGCCGAATTCGGCTATCTTCTTCGCAAGGTTTTGCTCGAAGGTCGGGATGCCGCTGTCCGAAAGCGCCAGCAGGCAGATAACGCGCACACCGGATTCCACCATGTCTTTCAAGCGGCGCACGAGTTGGGCCTGGTTGCCGCCCTCGAACAGGTCGGTGATGAGGAAGAAAATGGTCTGCGATGGGTCGGTGACGAACTTCTCGCAGTAGCCGACGGCCTTGTTGATGTCCGTGCCACCACCAAGTTGGACACCGAAGATCATGTCCACCGGATCACTGCCGCATTGCTCGGTGAGGTCCACCACTTCCGTGTCAAAGGCAATGACTCGCGTATTCAGAGCGGGCAGCGAAGCGAAAATCGAGCCGGTCACCGAGCCGTACACGACCGATTCCGCCATCGAGCCGCTTTGATCCATACAGACGATCACCGTCCAGTTGTTCGAGCGCCGGGCGCGCGAGAAGAAGTACACTTTCTCAGGCACAATCGCCCCGAGCGATGGCTGGTAGTTCTTCAGGTTGCGGCCGATGGTCCATTTCCAGTCAATGGACGCTGTGTGCGGCAGCGGCGAATGTTCGTTGCGATTGAGCGCCCCAATCACCGCCTGACGGATTTTCTGTTCGAGCAGGCGTTTGATTTTCTCCACGACGGCGCGGACGACCATGCGGGCCGTTTCCTTCGTGCGCTCGGGAATGCGTCCCTTCAATGACATCAACGTGCCGACCAGTTGCGGATTCGGCTCAACGTTCTTGAGCATCTCCGGCTCGAAGAGAAGCTGCGTGAGACCTTTGCGTTCGATGGCGTCGTTTTGGATGACGGTGACGACATCTTCTTTGAAGTAGCTGCGGATGTCGCCCAGCCATTTGGCGAGGTTCGGTGCAGACGGGCCAAGACCGGCGCTGCGCTGCCCGCGACCGCGTTGATCGCCGCCTTCGCCGGCAGTTTCGTCATAAATGGCGGCAAGCGCTTCATCTATGGCCATTTGCTCCGGCGAAAGCTCGCAGCCGCCCGCTCCGACCATCTGCGCGAGCGAGTCCTGAGAGTGCTGGCCGAGAATCAGCCGCCAGCGCTTCACCTGTTCTTTGTCCACCTTGGATGCCATTACAATTCCTCGAAGTTGAAGTCGGACAGCTCGTCCAGTTTCTTCTTCTCCTTCTCGGTCAATTCCGCGCTCAACACCTCGCTCACCGTGTCCGGATTTGCGCCCCAGATTTCGCCGAGGTTTTCGGTGATGCTGCGCTTTTCCGAGGGCGAAAAGTCGCCGAAGGCGCGCCGGAGAAACACCAGTGCGCGCTTGAATTCATCGCCGGTGAGCGAGCCTACGTAATTGTCGAGCTGTTCCCAAAGCGCGAGCCGCGTCAGCAATGCGTAGCGATTGCGCTGGGCCAGTCCTTCGAACCAGCCCGCGCCGAGATCCGCCGAAATTCCCGGTGACAGACGCCGCGAAACTTCTTTGGCCAGCTCTTCGTTGGAAATCAGGTTGCGCTCGACCAGCAGCGCGCAGGCGTAACCCGACAGCAACGGGTTCAGATGATCGGCACGGGCCAGCTTCTGGAGTTCGCCGACCCAGAGCGATTCATCAATCAGCGAGGTGTAATCAAGCGCGACCTTGTTCAACTCGCTGATGCCGGTGACCATCTTCCGGGCGGCGGCCAGGTCGCAATTCGCCGCGCCGACGAGTGAAAGCGCGCCTTCGAGGAACAACTGTTCGAGCAACGGCTTCAGCGGCTCGGCGTCGAAATGGCGAACGTCGCCGTAACGAATCACCAAGCCAAGTTCACTAGTCGCGCTCGCAAGCGCGGTGAAGTCCGATGAATCATTCGCGAGGCGCTGGAGGGTCTGCCGCGCCAGCTCGATTGAACCGCTCATTCCACATTCGCAAGCCTGGCGGATGATGGTCGCAGCTTCGGAGATGGACGTGCATTTCTCAAGACGTTGCTTGAACTTGAACGCCACCGCCAGTTCGATGGTTTCACCCAGCAACACCGCTTCGACGATGGCGATCTCAGCCTCAGGCGTCCATTGCAGCACCCAACGTTCAGCCCACGTCGTTCCTTCCTGTCGCACTTCAAGCTTTTTCCCGAATGGAACTTCCAGCACGGCGAGCCGATGTAGAAAACTGGAGCGATGCAGGTCGAGGAACGCCGCTTCCGCAGTCTTGACGCGACGGTTTTCCCGCAGGTCGAGATCGAGGTCGCGCTTCACCCCGGTCTTGAACTGATCCAGCTTGAGCCGGCTCAACTCGCGATAGAAATCGTCCTGAATGGAAGTCTGGCTGACGCCTTTGGCCAGCGCGCCGATGGCCGTGCCGACTTCGACGCGCAACAACGACTCGCGCACAACGGCAGGGTCGCCCTGTCCGAGCAACGTCACGGCCGCGTCCTGCAATTCGCGCAGTGTGGGCAGAGAATTCTTCATGCCGGCCATGGTCTCGGCGAGCCGGACACCATCAATGACCTCGGCGGTGGACCGGAAAGTGCCGGCGGCACGCAGTTCGCGAGCGACGCTGGTCAAAAACAAAGTGGGCAGAGCCGCCGCAGTGTTTTCATTGTAGGAATTCCAGACCAACTCGAAATAGGCGGGTGCGTGGTTGCCCGCGCCGTAGCCGGATTGCGACGACAGCTTGAAAAACGAATACGGCATCAGCGTCATTTTGGACTCGCGGCGACGCAGTTTGGCGAATTCTTCATCGGTCATCGGGGGAGACTCCGGCCCGAGCGCCGTCGCATGAAACGCACCGGTGACCACGACGATTTGTTCGGGTTTGACGCCATCGGCAACGGCCTGTTGAATTTTCCGGCGCATGTAGGCTTCGCGCACCAGATTCTCGACGGCGTGACGCGTGGAGAAGTCTTCCATCGCGCGCAATTCCTCGCCATAGCTGCGTGCGGCGTTCAGGTAAGTGTTGTCGGCGCGAAGCTGTTCGAAGTGGCGTTCCCAATAAGTTTCGTAGTCGGGTTCGCCGGCAAGGCGAGCGATCTGGTCATAGACGGAATCGCACTTGGACTTCTCCTCAACCACTGGAGCGGTTTCGGCATCCGCGTCATCCTCGGTTTGATCCAGCTTCGCTTTGTCGTCCTTCTTCTCCGGTTTCTCCTTCTCGAGAACCGCTGTTCCGTCATCACGATCCATCAGGCCGAGAAAGACGGACGACGGCAAATCCATGAAACGTGCTTTGGCCTTGTGCTCCTGACACCAAATGAGCGCCTGATATTCCGGGCTATAAGTGGCTAACGGATAAACGAACGTGCGAACCGGCGCGTCAGTGGTGTAGGCAAGAATCGCGATCGGCAGTTTCGACTTGGGGCTGACGATGTGCGGAATCAAATCGTCCGCATCATCCGAGCCTTCGATCAGCACGAGCTTTGGCCGGACGCGATCCAGCAACTGCCGCAAATGCCACGCCGCCGCCGGAGACAAATGGCGGACACCGAAAATGTGCGGGGTGGCGGGCATGATCAAAAATCCGAAATCCGAAATCCGAAATCCGAATGAAGTTGGAAGCCCGAAACTCGAATGAGTGGCCGCCCTTGCAGCGCGTTCACTCTCTCGCTTTCGCTTGGGACGAAGAGGGCGATTTCGAATTTCGACATTCGGAATTCTTTCTGGTTTCGGATTTCGGCATTCGGATTTCGCTACTCACCCACCTGGGACTGGCACGCGGTGTAAAGCCCCCGCCAGGTTGCCCCGCGTTTCTTCATCACGTTGACGAGATAATCCTTCCAGACGATGAGATCCTTATCGTCGTCCTTGATGACCGCACCTTGCAGGCCGGAGGCGAGGTCATTGTCGCTCACCGTGCCGTCGCCAAAATTGCCCGAGAGCGCCATACTGTTGGCGAGCAGCGAAATGGCCTCGGCGGTCGAGAGCACACCCGAGGGCGTCTTCACCTTGTTCTTGCCGTCGAGCGTCTGGCCCGCGCGGAGTTCGCGGAAGATGGTTACAATCTTGATGATGGCGTCTTCGTGGGGAATCTCCGACTTCAATTGAAGATTGCTCGCCAGTTCGCCGACGCGCTTAGTAACGATGGAGACTTCCGTATCCAAGTCCGCCGGCGCGGGCAGCACGACGAGATTGAAACGGCGCTTCAGGGCGGCCGACATGTCATTGACGCCGCGGTCACGGGTGTTGGCGGTGGCAACTACCGAGAAGCCGCGTTGCGCCGGCACTTCGGTGACCAGTTCCGGAACGGACAGCCGTTTTTCCGAGAGGAGCGAGATGAGTGCGTCTTGCACCTCGGAAGCGCAACGGGTGATTTCCTCGAAGCGCGCGATGCTGCCGGATTCCATCGCGCGGAAAATGGGGCTCTTGATGAGCGATTCGTTGCTCGGGCCGCGCGCGATGAGCATGGCGTAGTTCCAGGTGTAACGAATCTGTTCCTCTGTCGTACCGGCTGTGCCTTGAACAACTTTGGTCGAATCGCCGTTGATGGCGGCGGCGAGATGTTCGGAAAGCCAGGACTTCGCCGTGCCCGGCTCGCCGATGAGTAGCAATGCGCGGTCGGTGACCAGCGTCGAGATGGCGATCTCGACGAGGCGCTGGTGGCCGATGTATTTAGGCGTGATGTCGAGCTTGCCGCATTTGCCGCCGCAAATGTAGGTGAGCACCGAACGTGGCGACATCCGCCAGCCTGCGGGTACGGGATGCTTCTCAGCCTTGATCAGCGCGTCGAGTTCCTCGGCATAAAAAATTTCCGCTGGCTGGCGCAGTTCGTTTGATTGATCCTTGGCCATAAGTTCAGTGGGTCGGACTACTCGGACCCGCCAGACTTGTCTGACTGGTCCGATCGGTTAGTGGGCGAGTGCCTTTACAGTCGGGAAACGCAGAACAACCCCAGAACGAAAGACCGCTCCTTGAACCTGTTTTCGCGGTGCGTCGGAACATGGGTTTCCCGCAGGTTGGACAGCGAGGCGTTTCGGAACGAGCGGCTTGAGCGGAGCTTCGCGCGAGGGTCCGCGCGGTGCGCAGTCTTTCGGTGAAGCCACCCTCCTTCAGAAAAGCGCGGCCCTGGCTTTGGAGTTGGCGGTGCAACAGGTACGCCGCCTGGTTCGCGGCGCAAAGCATGGCGTTGGCAGCCAGTTCAGGCGACGCTTTTGCGACAAAGTCCGATAACCCGGAGAGACCGGTCAACACAACCTTGCCGGCGGGCTTCTGCTGAACTACCGCGACAT
>QHNT01000116.1 GCA_003218515.1 Verrucomicrobiota bacterium
CATCTTGAATCCCTGCGAAAAATTCAGGTCGTTATACAAGACCGGCTTTTCCAAACCGGCGCGAATTTGTGCCAGCGTGACCTCGTTCGATTTCAAATCCGCGGACAATGCCTCCCAACGGTTCGTCACTTTGTCTTCCACCCACTGACTTTCGCGGAAGCCAACGATCGCACGGCCGGCAGGAGTAAGCCTCATCGCCGGCGGGTATCTGTTTGGCAAGACGGCGCCTTCCTTGAGACGTTCGATCGCCTCATAAACTGCAGGCGCGGCATTCTCTTGCGCGCGCGGCGGAGCGATGAAATCTCGCGGCGATATTTTTTCCCCCTTCGCGATCAACTCACGCTGGCAACGGGCAAGGGCGATCTTGCCCCGGACGCGCTCCTCCAGCAGGAAAACCAACAGAAGAACAATCGGCGTCAGCAAAACCAGAAGGAGGATTTTGGTCCGTCTTATGCGCACACGTGCAGACTATCTCTGCCGAATCACGACGACAAGGCGCCTATCAAACCTCCGCGGTTTCCTCGCTGCTCCTGGCCCGGCCACGAACGACCCAGTTCCTCCAACCACGAACTCAGCCGCCTGCCCTGGTAAACCGGTTCACAGAAACCGAGCCATCCTCACGACACCAAGCCGAGAGCGACGATTCCGAACAGGACGAAGATCACTTTCTGAGAGACCGTCGCGCCGCCGATCCTAGCGACGCTGGTGTGGTGGTATGTTTTCTACGCGCCCCGGAGCCTGCCACTGGAACTACCGCCGTCATTCCTCAGCATTTGGATGGTGCCGTTTATTCACTACGTCACCGCTCTGCTGCTGGGCTGGATGGTTGTCGCGCTCCTGTTTGCATTTTCCCTCGACGCCACGCCGACCGCGCGAACGATGCGTGTCCCTGGAACCTAGCCTCATAACTTCGGATCCGGTCGGCGGGACGCACAATTCTGCGTCCGCCGGGAGCGGTGCGATGTCGTGAACGTCGCGGACGGGGTGACCCGCCCAGCCGCGACCTGGTCCGGAGTTAACGCATCTAGCGAGGTCCGGGGCGCCGGCCGCCTGAACCCGCGAACCGAAGACGCTGAGTCTTTACGCGAAGCCAAACTGACTTGCCCCATCGGGCAAAAGATAATAGCCCGGGGTCAGCGAACAACGTGAGCGCAACCCTGGGTAAACGTCCCACAAAATAATTCTCCCTCTCCTCCTCGAACGAGGAGAGGGCCGGGGTGAGGAGTCGAAAGATTTTCCACCGCTGATTGACGTCGATGAACGCTGATTCGAAGGGCTGAAAGCCCGGCAGATGATAGTCGAGGGCAACGCCCTGAGGCCACGTTCCCAAAACAATTCAAGCCCTGTAAGGGCGGAACAAACAAACATTGCTTGAAACGGAGAAAATCAGTAGCAAGAAGCCGGGCAAAAAATCAGTGGAAACAAAATGCCGGCAACGAATTCCATCACGCCGAGGCCTTCCATAGATGACGTATTGCGCACTGCGCCGTGGGTTTCATTGGAAGTTCATTTGAACACGTTGCATGAACGCGTTGACGGTTCAATCCAAACTGCTCACCGCTTGCGTGAACAGTTCCGGACCGAATTGCTTTCATCACGTCAGGATATTATCGAGCAAATCCGCCGACCGAGCCGCGAGGCGTTCGCGAAAGCCGAAGAAACCTTCCGGCGTGGTATTATTGCCGCCGCCGACGGAACAGTTGCGCCCGTGCCGCTGCTCGGCGGCACAAAAATTCAGATCGGTGTAGTGCTTGTTTCCAATCGTGGTGACGTTGTTGATCTCGTGACGCGCGTCTTCGAGACAGAGCTTTCTTCAGGGGCTTCGACAGCCGGTGAATTCTTCTCAAATCTCCGGACGTCACGGAAGATATCAAACCTGCTTTCGCGCGCCATCATGCTATTCGGAGAAAGGAAACTCCTGTTGCAGCATCAAACGGAGTGGCGACTGCTCCACGGCGAATTGATTCCACACGAGTTGCGGACGGGAGCGACGCGCCCAGAGCATAACCTTCCGCCGACGTTTGATTTGATTCACCGATATATTGAAACCGGCAAGTTCATCGCAGTTTCTGAGGCATCCGATGATGTTGATATTCTCAACGCCGCCATAATTCTAGAGCCCGGCGAGTACATCGTCATTCGCAGTTTGACTGACACGTTGACGACCTTCCTAGAAGGCGACTCCCAGACTGGGCAGGCTGCGGCCAATTTTGTCGAGCGTGATCGTAAACGCTTCCGTGAATTTCTTGCGGCGGCTGGGCCAAAGGTTGCCGTCGTGTTGATCAAGGCCAGTCACAAACCATTTCTAATTGAGTGTCACTCCGACCGAGTTGAGGAATCTGTTGCGATGTTTCTCACGGACGCGCTTTGGAGTCGCGGTCTTGCAACGGATGGTAGTGCCTTTACCGTTCGCGGTTTTCCGTTTCACATTGACCTTGCGGATCAAGTCGCACGCACGCTTTTCAAAGGTTCTGATTTCAGAAATTTTGTGGAATCGCGTCTCTTCGATTTAGGATTGGAAGCGGGAATTTTTGACATCGACCCAAGGAGAACGAGAGCATGAGCGAAGAAGAAGCCAAACCTATCGAACCAGCCGAGGAAGAAGAAAGCCCAGGACCAGTGCCCGCGGCGACGGAGACGCCGGAGGCAAAGGAACTGCGCGCGAAAGCGGAATCCGAAGCACAAAGTGCAATTCAGGGAACGCTCATGCGACTTGGTTTCGTTAATTTCGACACAACCTCTGCGGACAACACCACGTTCGGGGCGATGGTCGCTCCCGACTGGCGCAAGCACTTCAAGCGAGATGTTTACGTTGGAATCAAAGACAAGGAGCAGAGCACTGAATTTCTTGGCCGTATCGTGGAAGGGCCGTTTCACGCGCCTCACGAGGTCAGTACGGATTCAGCCATTACACGCACAACGGTTCTTCATCCGGATCGCACGCAATTCAGACCTACCTACTACGTTTACGGGACGATCGAAGTGCTCGGAGTGCTGACCGATGGTGAGCGTCTTCTGACGACCGCCACGCGTCCCCGCCCATACTCAGAGATTTATGTATTTCCAGAAAGTCGACTGCGGAAACTCCTCGATATCGAAGGCAACTTCTATCTCGGTCATTTAATGGGTTACACGGGCGTCAAGGTCCATGCCGACGCCACAAAGAAAAGCTTCCTTCCTCGTAACGTGGGTGTTTTCGGAACGGTCGGTTCAGGAAAATCCAACACGATTCAGGTCTTGATGGAAGAAGCATTGACCGCTGGGTGGGCTGTTGTCGCCGTCGACGTGGAAGGGGAGTACGTGCGGATGAACGAGAAGACGGATGACGCCAACTTGACCAAACTGTTGCAAGATGAGCACGAATTGGAAGCGGCAGGCGTCAAAGACCTGAAGGTTTATGTACCAATGACCGGACACTCGGAAGCTGCCGCTCCACTCCGGTTCAAAGTTCCAATCTCACAACTCGAGCCCGAGGTCATCAGCGACATTCTCGAATTCAGTGAACCTCAGGTTCGATTATTCGGGCGAATTATTGATGCGGCGTCGCGCCAAGCCCGAGCAAGCGGTAACAGGCAAGGCGTATTTGGCGGAGCAATCGCAGCAACGGCGCCGCAACGTTCGTATACACTTCAAACGTTGGTTGATGGCTTGACTGAAGACGCGAGCGGCACCTTCCCTTTGCTGCCAAACATTCAGACCCCGGAAAAAAGCACAGCGCACACGCTGCGCAATAAGCTCTTTCATTTAGGACGTTCGGGCATCCTCGATTGGAATGCTACCGCAAACGTTGCTGAGTTGCCTGTGGACGAATTGACTGTGGCTGGGAGGCTTTCCGTACTCGATGTGTCGGAGACGGATGATCGCAGCCGCAATATTGCCATCGCCTACACGTTATCTGCGCTCTTCGATCGCGTAATAGAAACCGCACGCGGGGAAAGGATGCCGAGCGGCAAAGAACGCCCACCTGTGCTGGTCGTGATCGAGGAAGTTCACACCTTTGTATCACGCGAAAGCGCAGCAAAGATGCGAGCCGTGTTGGACAAATTGCAAGTTATCAGCCGGCGTGGAAGAAAGCGGTGGATGGCACTCGCTCTGATTTCTCAACAGCCGGGGCACGTGCCAGATGAGTTGTTCGAGTTGGCGAACACTCGATTCATTCATCAGCTCAAATCCGTCGCGAACCTTGCACCGGTAAAGCAAACGACCGGTGGCGTGCATGAAGCTCTTTGGTCAACCGTTCCCTCGCTCGGGTCAGGACAGTGCTTGGTGACCGGTGCGGTTTTCAAGAATCCGCTTTTCGTGAACATTCGCCCGGCGCGTTCTCGCCGGCTGCTCATAGGGTGATGGTACACAAATGCTCAGTCAGAGGCGAACAGCCTCGCGAGGATCACGTCGAGCCGCATCTCGGCTGGTTTCACCGGTACCCTGCGCGTTTTCACCACGAAGTTCTATCCCAGATGTTTGATGGCGTGGAACGCCGTCTTGGTTGTAAGCCGAAAACAATTCTTGACCCGTTTGTTGGAACCGGGAGCACTCTCTCATTCGCGAAGCAGCACCGAATCTCGTCCGTCGGCGTCGAACTCACACCGCTTGCTGTCCTCATTTCCAAGGTGCGGCTCAATCCGCTTGAAGATGTGGATATCGCGGTTGAGTTAGCTGAACGGATCGCGTCGCTCGAAACACAGCGACAGACACACAGTTTCCCTGATGAGCTTGTTTTCTGGATCGGTAAAAAGAACGCGCTGGCCCTTGCCAGCTATCTGGCACGAATTGCGCGACTCCAAGACGCGAAACTCAAACGATGGTTGTTCTTAGCCGTGTCGTCAGCTTTGCGACCGAGTTCAAGGTGGCTTGTCGGGTCAATCAAACCACAGGTTGACCCTGAACGGAAACCTTCGACCATCAATCGGCATTTTCTGCGATGCGCCAGAATGCTGAAGCGAGATTGCGAAGCGGAGTGGGCCGAATACTGTGACACCGTTGAAACAAGAATCTATCGCGGTAATGCTCAGTCTTTGCCGCTCTCGAACGCTTCCGTCGAAGCAATAATCACGAGTCCGCCCTACGAGACGATGTACGACTATTTTGATGTTCACAGACTTTCGTATCTTGCCTTTGGGTGGAACTGCGAATTGCAAAAGCAAATTGGTCGGTCTAAACACATTGAGCGTGACGGCGAAGGTTTTGAAGCCCCACGTCACATGGTTAATTGGTATCGTGACGAATACCGCGCAGAGGCCACTCTCGACGGTCGCGCGCTTCGTGCGTATTTCGTCAGCATGCGGCGGCACCTAATGGAGGCTCGACGAGTTTTGAGGCAAAATGGCGTTGTTGCGTATGCAGTAGCAAATACGTTTAGAAACGGCCGGAAGTTCGCTCTTGCACTCGCCCTCTCCGACGCAATGCGACAAGCTGGTTTTCAGCAAGTCGAATTGGTCCGACGCGAAAATTCGCATCGGCGAATTCTTCCTGCGGGCAGGGACAGGCAGACAGGGCGATTCAGCAGTTCTGCTCCGGATGCTGGCGTTGAGGAATATTTGATCTTTGCACGTCGCTAGGCTGCGTTTGTGCCGCCCTTTCAGGGTCCCTGACGGAGCTTAAGTCAGGGTTGACGGCGGTTTGCTTCCTGTGCGCTGCGGCCATGGCAATTGCGCGGCGCATCCGAACAAAAGGCTTGATCGGGAAATCCGCGCTCAAAAACTTCCTTCACTCAAAGCCTTGCAATCGGTAATCTCGATCAAATAGTTATAGAAGGATTTCAACCGTGAACGACCAAGCCGAAGCAGCACCTGCTGAATCCAATTCTCCCGTCAAGCGATCGGACTTGCGCGCCTTGCGCGTCTGGCCCGGCGTGCTCCTGGTCCTGCTGATGATCGTCGCGCGATTTGCGCCTGCCTATCTCGAAGGCGGTTTGGCGAAGTATTGGATGTTCGCCATGATGGGGCCGATGCTCTGCTGCCTGCTGCTGCTGATCTGGTGGCTGGCGGCGAGTCGGGCGACCTGGAAGGAACGCGTCTTCGGTTTTCTGGGACTCGCCGCGGTGTTCGCGATAGCAATGGCGCTCGTGGAACCTCTGATGCGCGGACCGGGCACCATCTACATCACGCTCCCGATGGGGATGACCGCGTTCGTGGCAGGAACGGCCTTGTTTCGGAATCGACGTCCGCTCGCGCGAACTGCCGCGGCCCTGCTTCTGGCCGCCGCCGGATTCGGATTCTCCGTTCTGCTTCGCAACGACGGCATGAACGGCGAATACCAGCTCACCCTGCACTGGCGCTGGGCGCCGACGGCGGAAGAACGAATGCTCGCCGCGAGAACCACACGCTCTCCCGCCTCAGGGGCAAATATGCTTTCCATCGAAACGAATCTCGCGCTCACGAATCCCGAGTGGCCCGGCTTTCGCGGCGGCGATCGTTCGGGGACCTGGCACGGTCCGATGATCGCCACCAACTGGTCCGACCATCCACCCAGGCAACTTTGGAAAGTGCCCGTCGGTCCCGGTTGGTCATCCTTTGCCGTCGCCGGCAATCTGCTGTTCACCCAGGAACAACGCGGCCCGAAGGAGACGGTCGTTTGCTACGACGCAAGTTCGGGACGCGAAATCTGGAACCGGCAGTATGAAGCGCGCCTCGAAGATCCGATGGGCGGTCCCGGTCCGCGCGCCACGCCGACGCTCGCGAATGGCGGACTGTTCGTCACCGGAGCGACGGGAATGTTCCTTCGATTGAACCCGGCGACCGGCGACGTGGTGTGGCAGAAGAATTTGAAGGAAATTGCCAGCCGGGAAGCGCCGATGTGGGGCTTTGCCAGTTCCCCACTTGTGATCGGTTCCAATGTGATCGTCTGGGCCGGCGGCAAGGACGGCAAGGGCCTGCTGGCATTCGATGTCGAGACCGGCGCGCTCCGGTGGTCGGCGGCGACGGGCGATCATACTTACGCATCGCCCCAGTTGAGCACCATCGCCGGCGAAGAGCTGATGCTGATGCTCTCCAATGACGGACTGGTGCTGGTGGAGCCGGCGACGGGCAAGGTGCGGCTGAACTACGAATGGAAGTTCGCGGGCTACCGCGCGCTGCAACCGAGGGTCGTGGGTGACGATACGGTGCTTCTCGGAACCCCGATGAATCTCGGCACCCGCGCCATTCGCATCACCAGGGTCAACGGCGAACTCGCGGCGGAGGAACTCTGGACCTCGCGCAACCTGAAACCCGATTTTTCGGACATGGTGACGTATCAGGGATACATTTACGGCAACGACAGTGGCTTCCTTACGTGCCTCGACCTCAAGACCGGCGACCGGATGTGGAAAGGGGGCCGGTACGGCAAAGGCCAGGTGTTGCTGCTGGAAAACGCCGGCCTGCTGCTTGTTACCGCCGAGGATGGACAAGTCCATCTGGTGCGCGCCGATCCCAAGGCGTTCGTCGAAGTGGATTCGTTCAAGGCGCTCGAAGGCAAGACCTGGAACCATCCGGTAGTCGCCGGCGACAAGCTCTACGTCCGCAACGCGCAGGAGGCGGCGGGATTTCAATTGTCCATAGCCAGGGCCGCCGAGGCCGGCCGGAAAATGTAAGAGGAGAGAAAATACGGGATCTGACCAATAAAGTGGCTAACTTGAGGTTCTGGTTTCTTACAAACGCAGAGTCGGGAATCGAAAGAAGGCTCCCGATCAGTTTCAATCACCACCGGAGCGCGGCTGTGTCCGAAGGACCAGCCGCAGCAAGTCCGGATGCCAAAAGTCGCCGAATTTAACCCAAATCGTGTGGCCGCGCCGTGTCGCTGCGGCTGGTGCTCCGCACACAGCCGCGCTCCGTTTCCGCGAACTTTTGGTGGTGGTAGCGCCCGGTGAATTGTCCCCGAGCTTTTTGCCCTTGCTGGTTGCACGAGAGTTCTAACGCTTTCCGGAGGCATCCCGTCCGCGGAAATGGGCTCAGCCCACCGGCGCTGACACAGCGCCGCTACAGAGGCCCGATCACGCAACGTCCAGGCAATACAGAACTGAATCCGCACCGATGAAAAGTATCTCCGTTTTTCCGTCGGCATCGACATCAGCCAGAGCCAGGTTGCCCGGTTCTGAAGGCAGTTGCTTCTGCCAAAGGATGTGGCCGGAATCGGCTGCGCCGTTGACCGCATAAAGAACAGTGTTCACGGCGAACAGGAATTCATCCCGGCCGTCGCCATCAATATCAACGGTGTAAACCGGCACGCGTGGATTTTTTTCCAGGGGCAGTTCCCATTTCAGTTCGCCGGTTGCGGCATTCAGGCAACGCAACCCGTGCCCCTGCTCCCAACCGGTAAAGCCCAACTCCCATTGGCCTTCGCCGTCCACGTCGGCAAGCCCGGCCATGCTGGCGCCACCCTTGTGATACCAGATCAATTTCGCGTCGAGTGTCGTCAGCCCGTGATGGTAGGGGCCGCACCAGAGCAATTCATTTTTCCCGTCCCCGTTGAAGTCCGCGACCATCGGCTGGCAATAGGCGCCCCAGACGCCGGGAAACAATCCTGCGGCTGACTCGACCGAACAAAGGAGCTGGCCGTTTGTGCCTTTAACCGCCATGTAGTTGACGGGATACAAATGCACGATGTCTTCCAGTCCGTCGCCATCCACATCCGCCGAACAAACGAAGCTGCCGCCCGCGCCCCAGCCGCGCGCCTCGGCGGGAGTGCGGTCGGTCCGCACTTCACGGAGATGCCAGAGGGTCCGGCCATCGAGGCTGCGGAGCACCCAGGCTTCATCCGAGTGCATGGTGCTGCGGCGCGCTGAAACCCAGACGTCAGCACGGGCCGGCGAGGTGTAGCGGCCCACCCACCAGGTAGTGATTCCGCCGAAGTTCCATTCCGGATGCGGCCCGGGAAATCCGGGAAGCAAATGCCGCCACAAAACGCGTCCGCGGCGAGCGTCGGCGGCCACGATCAAGCCCTCGCCGGTCTCCGACCAATCCGCAAAGACGACTTCTGCCACGCCATCGCCGTCAAGGTCAGCCATCACCGGCGCACCCGCGCCCGGCCTGCGCCACTGCTCAATCGGGCTTTGCCCGCGACGCGTCGGCGGAGTCAACGAGATGATATCGTCGTCCGCGCCCTCGAACAGGATGACCGGGCCCGAGCGTGCTGAGGTCGAAGCCGCCACCAGGGGCCGGGTTTCACCGGCGCCGACGGTCTGCTGCGGCACCTTTGTGGTTTCGAGAGAAACCACTCGCACCGCGGCGTTCCTGGCCTGACCGGGGCGGGCGCGTTCTGCCGACGGCTGGCGGAAACTGACCAGCACTTCGTCCCTTCCGTCGCCATCCACATCCGCGCAGGAGCGAATCTGCGCTCGCGAGCGTCGCGGCAGTTCAAAGGAACACACCGTGGTTATCGCCCCGTTTCCGCTGACAGCCAGGGCGACGAGGAGTTCGGACTTTCGCGCAGCGGTTTCGAGCACGAAAAAGTTGGATTTGCCGCGACCGGTAAGATTTCCCGTAACAACGTCGTCGGTTCCACGGGCCACGATCGTCGTGTGCGTGAGCGGCAGGACCGCCGGCGCGGTAACCCAGCGCGCGCGCGGGTGCTTCCACAGTGGCAGCGCGTCGCTGCCTTTCACGCGGAGCAGGTTCAACTCCGCGGCGTCCGGCACGTGAAGCGTGGACGTTCGCGCGGTGAATAATTCCGAAACTCCGTCCCCGTTCACGTCGGCGGCGCCATTGAGATATTGCTCCGGCAGATCGAGCACGGTTTCGCCGATCAGCGCGTCGTAGGCCATAACGTGCCATTTGCCATCGCCGCTCTGGTTAAACAGGTTGAAGACAATCTCCTTCCGGCCATCTCCATTGATATCGAAAACCGGGTTCGGGCCCGGACGGACGATGATGTTCTTGCTTTGAATATCCTTTTCGATTTCGCGGCGCCAAAGCAGGCGTAAATCGGACCCTTCGTTCCGGACGACATCAACATGCATGGCGAAATCGGCGATGATCACAAAATCCAGCAACCCGTCGCCCGTCAAATCGGTGCAGCAGAGAAAGCCGTAGTTACGCGAGTCGTGAATCTTCAGTAGGTGTTTGGTGCGGCCGGTTTGTCCGTCATAGACAATGAGCCGGTAATGCGGCGCAAGAATCACCTCCAATCTGCCGTCATGGTCAATGTCGGCGATGGCGAAATTCGTGTTCTGAATCGTGTCGTAAGTTTCGGAACGCCACACCTCGCGCTTTTGCCCGCCGTCGTAAGCGAAGCAGACGGCTCGCTTTGGGTCGAGGCCGGACGCGTCCGGCACGGGATGGAACTCGATGGTCTGCAACCCGGCAACGTCCGGAAGTAATTTGGCAGCCCGGCCGGGATCGGGAACCGGTTGCCCGGTGCCATAGAGGTCAACCCATTTCGCGCCGAGCTCCCACTTGCGCCCTTCCGGCGACTGAAAATAGTTCAGATCACTCTTTCGAACCTCGGCCCGTCGTGAACTCTTGTCGGGCGCTGGATCAAGCACCGCCCAAACCAGGCCCGCTTCGATCTTGTGTCGCCACGAGACCTCGGGAGCACGGCGCATCTCGCTTGGCAGAACCGCGTGGCCGGTCAGACAGCGGTTTCCACGATACATCGGCCAGTCACCCGCAGGTCGCGGCGAAGCGGCCGCCGCAAGCGTGGACGGGAGGTCAAAGGTCGCTCCAGTCGTCAGAAGCGCGGTTTGACCCGCCCGTTTCAGAAATTCGCGACGAGTCATTGGCTTTTTGATTTCGCGTGTGGATTTAATGCGGGTTTTATCGGGGAATCCTCGACCCGAGTAAAGACAGGAACGCCGATCGATGACCGCCGGGCAGTCGGCGCTGACACAGCGCTGCTACCAGCCGGACACAGTGGACTCCAGCTGTTGTTTGCCGCTCGGTGTTCACGGCTGCGCTGCGCAACCGGTCATGGTAACGAGATGCCGATGCGGTAGAATTTGAATGTCTGGGTCGCGTTCAGATCGGTGATGGTGACCTGATTGAGGTTGGTCGTCGGCCCGCTGAATCCGGTTAATGCCCCCCAGGCGCCGCTGACCAGGTTGGTCCTGAATTGCGGCGCATAAGTGCGACCGGCAACAATCGGACCGTAGATCAGCTTCATTTGCGTTGGGTGGCCGTTCACGTTCTGGACGGTGAACAGGAACACCGACGCAGAATTCGTTGGATTAAGACCGGCGACGTACTTGAACAGGTTGTTCTGGCCGGTGCCGTCGGCGTCACAGGCGGCGCAGGATTGACTATTGGTTGAGGTGCCGTTGCCGCCAAAGTATTGGGCGCGCCACAAATCAGGGATGCCATCACCGACACTGTCGGGCGCGATCCAGACCTTGGTTGCCGTGCCGGTTGCGCCGAGACTGGTGGCGCGGATCGTGTCGGTGCCGGGTGTGCCGTTGTTGCTGTAAGTGTAGGTGGCTTGCCCGTTGGCGACGGTGTTGTTCGTTGCGTTTTGCCCAAGGTCTGGTCCGGCGGTGACATTGAAGGTTACGGGAACGCCCGCCTGCACGACGCCGTTGGAGGTGACCAGGGCGAAGACGGTATGTGTCGTACCAACATTGTTCGTGTCCGAGGCCGGCGACAAAACGCAACTGATGGTCGCTGCGGCATTGGTTTGAATCGTGAGCTTGAACACGGTGCCGAGACCGTCACCGCGTGTCCCACCGCCAACTTCGGTCGTGCCGTAGAACGCGCCGTCCGGGCCAAGGACCAGCGGAGCGACGGGCTTACCGCCGTTGGAGCCGGTGAACGAAACGAGCCGGGTCACGGTGCCGTTCGTGGTGACCTGAAAAACGGTGCCGAACGTGAGCAACACGGTGCCGCAGCCGTTGGAGCAACTTTGGCCCGTCACGCCCCCAGTCGTGCCGTAGAAGTTGCCGTCGCTGCCCTCGACCAACCCGCCCAGCGGCCAGCTCCCGTCTCTGCCATCAAACGAATGCAGCGTCGTCAGCACGCCATTCAAGGTGATCTTGAAAACGGTGCCGCATCCACCGACGCAATTCGTGCTCGTCCCGCCGAATTGGGTCGTGCCGTACAAATTGCCGTCGCTGGCCAGTATCACTCCCGCCGCCGGCTGGTCAACCCCGCCCAGTGTGGCGAACACGCCGTTGGTAGTGATTTGAAATACGGTGCCGGGCGTGCTGGGTCCGCCTTCCGAGGTGGTGCCGTACAAAATCCCGTTCGGGCCTTCGATCAACGTTCCTTCCGGGGCGATGCCGTCGTTACCGCGGAAAGTATGCAAGTTGGTCAGAACGCCGGTCGGCGTGATCCGGAACACTGTCCCCAAACCGCCGAACGGTCCGCCGAATGCGGTCGTGCCGTAGAGATTGCCGTCGCTGGCCTGCAACAGCCCGGCCCGTGGATCATCCCCATCATTGTTGGTGAACGAGTGCAGCGATAGGAACGCGCCGTCCGAACTGATCTCAAACACAGTACCACACCCGCCAAAGCAAGCCGTATTCGTGGCAGTTCCGCCGAACTCGGTCGTGCCGTACAAATTGCCGTTGGTTCCCAACACCAGCGGGGCATCGGGCGCATTTCCGTCGGTGCCAGTGAAAATGTGGAGTGTCGTCAGCGTGGCCGCGGCCATCAAGCTATCGTCGGCGAACAGACCCAGGCAAACAACAATGGCGGGAAGTGCGATGCGTCTCATTACCACTTCATTTCATGCCTTGTGGCCGCGCCAGAGCGACCTGCGATCATGGAGGGAAGCGATTGAAAGCAAAGCAAGTCATGCTCCTGAAATCAAGCAAATTCGGTAGCAAATTCGGTAGCGGGGAGCGCGGCCGCCTCGGCTGCTGTTCGATGCGCCCTCGCGTCGAATCGTTCCTCAGCTGTCGGGCGGGGCGCCCGGCAGAACACGCGAGGCGCGTGTGGTCCCCAAAAACAAGACCCATCTCTCGATTGACAGTTTTGAATTCCCTTTGCCGTCTGTTTCGTCCATATTCCTCACTACGATGCATGAAAGTGACTCCGCACCCGTCTATTGACGCGACCCGCCTTCGCCATGGCTATGGAGAGCAGGTGGGACGCTGGTCCCGCCGCCAGTTTCTCGCGCGCAACGCGCTGGGCCTCGGCAGCGTCGCCCTCGCGTGGCTGTTGCGGGAGGACAACCTCCTCGCCACACCGCCCGGCATGCCCCGTCAGCCACAGTCCTTTGACCTGAAGCCCAAGGTCCCGCTGCTCCCTCCGCGCGCCCGCGCCATGATCTCGCTCTTCATGCACGGCGGTCCGAGCCACATCGACTTGTTCGACCCGAAACCCGAACTGACCAGGCGCAGCGGGGACGATTACGCTGGAGAGATAACTTTCAGCTTCATCGATCGCGCGACCAAAAAGCTGTTTGGCAGTCCGTGGAGATTTCAAAGGCACGGCCAGAGCGGAATCGAAGTGTCCGAACTCCTCCCGCACTTCGCCAGCATTGTGGATGACGTGACCCTCATTCGCTCGATGCACACGGACATCAATGGGCACGAACCATCCATCTGGTTCATGAACACAGGCCTGGCGCAGCCTGGGCGGCCCGCGCTCGGCTCGTGGCTCACTTACGGCCTCGGTTCGGAAAGCCAGAGTCTGCCCGCCTACGTGGTGTTGACCGACCCCGGCGGGCACCCGGTGGACGGGGTGCGCAACTGGTCCAACGGCTGGATGCCGCCGTTGTTTCAAGGAACGATCGTGCGCTCGACCGAGCCGCGCATTTTGAACCTCGAACCACCGCCGCACTTGAAGGGCGAGTTGCAGGAGCAGAACCTCGCCTTCCTCGCCCGGCTCAATCGCGATCATCTCGCGCGTCATCCCGGCGAAGCGGACCTGGAAGCGCGCATCGCCAGTTACGAACTCGCGGCGCGCATGCAGACCGCCGCGAAAGAGGCGCTCGATCTCTCCGGCGAAAGCGAGGCGACGAAGAAGCTTTACGGCCTGGACGATCCGGTCACGCGCGAATACGGCGCGCGTTGCCTCATCGCTCGCCGTCTCGTCGAGCGCGGCGTGCGTTTCGTGCAACTCTTCGTCAACGGCCAGATCTGGGACAACCACGAGAGCATTACGAAGAACCTCGTCAACTGCTGCCGCAAAACCGACCAGCCGTCCGCCGCGCTCGTCAAGGACCTCAAGGCGCGCGGCCTGCTCGACACCACGATCGTCCATTGGGGCGGCGAGATCGGCCGGCTGCCCGTGACCGAAAATCACGGCGCGGCTGAGAAGGCCGGGCGCGATCACAACGGCCAGGGCTTCAGCAGTTGGCTTGCCGGTGGCGGGATCAAGGGCGGCATGACCTACGGCGAGACCGACGAGTTCGGGCACAAGGCGGTCGTGAATCCGGTCAGCCCGAACGATTACCACGCGACGCTGCTTCATCTTTTCGGCCTCGACCACACGAAACTCATTTACCACCACAACGGCCAGGAACAGCGCATCACCGACAACAAACCATGCCGCGTGGTGACGGAGATTTTACGAGAGGCATGAAGCCGGTCGCGCGAGCAGCTGGAGCGCGGCTGTGTCGAAGACCAGCCGCAGCGCGCCCGATTGCAAAGGCGGCTTGGCTCGACGCTCAACAGTTCTCTCGCTCCGAGGCTGCTGCGACTGGTCCTGGGCGGACACAGTCGCGCTCCTCACCGCTTCAGGTTGTAATCGTCGGTCTGCTGCTCTTTCCCGGTCATGCCTTCTCGGCTGTTCCACCCACGTTCGAGAAGGACATCCGCCCGATCCTCAAGGCGCATTGCTTCGAATGTCACGGTGAAGGCGAGAAGTTGAAAGGCGGCCTCGACCTGCGCCTGCGGCGTTTGATGCTCCAAGGAGGCGACGACGGCCCGGTGATTGTCCCAGGCAAGCCCGGCCAGAGTTTGCTTTTCAAGCTGGTTCATAGCGGCGAAATGCCGAAGCGCGACAAGAAGCTCACCCGCGAACAGGTGGCGTTGATCAAACAGTGGATCGCCGCCGGCGCGAAGACCGCCCGCCCCGAACCGGCCGAGTTGGGCAAGGGCGGCGTCATCACCGAAGAAGAGCGCGCCTTCTGGTCGTTCCAGCCGATCCACCAGCCCGCCATCCCAAAGACCAAAACCAAAGACCGCGTCCGCACGCCCATCGATGCGTTCCTGGTCAGCGCGCTCGTGAAGCAGAAACTCGGTTTCTCGCCTGACGCTGAAAAGGTCACGTTGCTGCGCCGCGCCTGCTTCGATCTCACGGGCCTGCCGCCGACGCCCGCCGAGGTTGCGGCATTCCTCGCGGACACGGCGCCCGATGCCTACGAAAAGCTCATCGACCGGTTGCTCGACTCCCCGCATTACGGCGAACGCTGGGGCCGTCACTGGCTGGACGTCGCGGGTTACGCCGACTCGGACGGCTACAGCGACGCCGACCCGCCGCGGGGCTACGCCTACAAGTATCGTGACTACGTCATCCGTTCCTTCAATTCCGATAAGCCATTTGACCGCTTTATCACCGAACAACTCGCGGGCGATGAACTCGCGCGCGCGACCCAGGGCAGTCCGCAAGCCGCACTGGCCGACCCGCAATTGCGCGAATTACTCATCGCCACCGGCTTCCTCCGTATGGGCGTCGATGGCACCGCCACGCCCGCCCTGAGTGATCCGGGCGCCGTGCGTAACCAGGTCGTGGCGGACACGATCAAGATCGTCTCCACGTCGCTGCTTGGGTTGTCGGTCGGCTGCGCCCAATGTCACGATCATCGCTACGATCCGATTCCGCAGACTGATTACTACCGGCTCCGCGCCGTGATCGAGCCTGCGTATGACTGGAAGAACTGGCGCACACCCGACCAGCGCCTGCTCTCGCTTTACACCGATGCCGACCGGAAAAAGGCCGATGAAGTCGAAGCCGAAGCGAAGAAACTTGCCGAAGAAAAGGAGACGAAGCAGAAGCAATACATCGATGAAGCACTGACGAAGCATCTCGAGAAATTTGAAACGCCCTTGCGCGATCAACTGCGGGCCGCTTACGACACGCCCGCCGACAAACGCACCGCCGAGCAAAAAAAGCTCCTTGCCGATAATCCCAGCGTGAACATCAACGCCGGCGTGCTCTACCAGTACAATCAAAAGGCTGCCGACGACTTGAAGGCGATGGACGCGAAGATCGCCGAGATTCGCGGACGCAAACCGCCGGAGGATTTCATCTGTGTCCTGACCGAACCCGCGGACAAGGTGCCGGTCACCTATCTTTTTCATCGCGGTGATCCCAAACAGCCGAAAGAACCCATCCTGCCTGGTGCTTTGAGTGTGCTCACGCCTCCCGGCCAGTCAGTGGAGCTGCCGTCGAAAAATCCTGACCTCGCCACCAGCGGCCGCCGACTTGCCTTCGCCCGATGGCTCACCAGCGGCACGAACCCGCTCGTCGCCCGCGTGCTGGTGAACCGCGTTTGGCAGCACCATTTCGGACGCGGCCTCGTCGGCACGCCGTCGGACTTCGGCGTCATGGGTGAACGGCCGTCCCATCCCGAATTGCTCGACTGGCTCGCGAACGATTTTGTTGAGCACGGCTGGCAATTGAAGCGGTTGCACAAACTCATCATGACGTCCACCGCCTACCGCCAATCCTCGCGCCACGATCCCCGGCGCGAGCAGCGCGATCCCGAAAACCGCCTCTACTGGCGCAAACCGGTCCAGCGCCTCGATGCCGAAGTCATCCGCGACGCGATCCTGGCCGCCAGCGGCTCGTTGAACGAAGCCATGTTCGGGTCGCCCGTGCCAGTGCGCCCGGATGTTCACGGCCAGATCGTCGTCGGCATCGACAAGACCGAAGGCGACAACAAAATGCCGGTCGAAGTGCCGCTCAAGGGAGAGGAATTTCGACGCGGGATTTACGTCCAAGTGCGGCGCAGCCGTCCGCTGGCGATGTTGCACGCGTTCGACGCGCCGGTGATGGAAGTGAACTGCGAGCGACGCCAATCGTCCACGGTCGCGACACAATCGCTGATGCTGATGAACAGCCAGTTCATCCTCGACCAGGCCGCGCGCTTCGCACAGCGCTTGCACGCGGAAGCTGCGGACGACCGCGTCCGCGAGGTGGCCCGCGCCTGGCAACTGGCCTTCAGCCGAAATCCGACCGTATCGGAGCTGGCTGACGCTCTTGAATTCCTGTCGCGGCAGGTGGACCACCTGCAAACGGCGGTCGAGGAGACGGACGAGAAGGCGAAGAAGAACGAAAAAAACAAGCCTGCCCCGAAACCCCCGCCCGAACTGCAAGCCCTCACCGATCTCTGCCAGGCGTTGCTCAGTGCGAACGAATTCCTCTACGTGGACTAGTCAAGATTAACAGAGGACAAACAACGAACGTGCAAACTGGTCCTATGACTGACCGTCGCACTTTCCCGCTTGGAGGGATCATCCTCGCCATTGTTCCACTGGCCGCGCTTGCGGCGGGATTTGCCGTTCTCAGCAGCGCCAGCGTTTCTGCCGGTGATTGGGACCGATATGAACGGTATCGAGAGTTTTGGGGTGGGAACCCTGCCGAAGTCTATAGCCACTGGCTCGACATGGTTTTGATGTCAGGCAACGCCGCCGCAATAGCTTGGTTGTTGAGTGCGGAGGTGCTCTTTCGCCGGAACCGGGCGCAAAATAAATGGCTAGTCGCGCTCACGTATGCGTGCGCCATTCTCGGCCTCATCTTGAGCGGAGCCATTGCGCTCGTGCTCGACCGTTCGCATGGGGAGGGGACGGTGCTGCTCGCGTATCCGTTTCTCTTCCTTCCCGTTCTCGGTTCTTCGTACTACTTGCTGCGCCAGTCCGCCGCGCTTGTGCATTGGAAGTTCACCGCTGTGGTCGTCCTCTCCGGATGCTACGCTGCATTGCATACTGCCGCTCAATTGTATTACGAGCCTTCAGGGACTGGCGGGCCCAGCCTTCG